>DUPI01000048.1 GCA_012838395.1 Mollicutes bacterium | reverse complement strand
GAAATTGGTTATGAAATCGCGCAAAAATATGGAGTTGAAAAATTAAATGATTGTGCGAAATTAAATTTTAAAAATACTGACAAAATAAAAGATTTAATAAATAAACCCACTGTTTAAAACAGTGGGTTTTTAAATGTTAAAATCCTGTCCTTCTAAATAATTTTTCTAATTCATATTTTGAATAATGAATAATTGTTGGTCGGCCATGTGGACAAGTATAAGGATTTTGACAATTTCTTAAATCATTAATTAAGTTTTCCATTTCCATTAACGTTATATTGTCATTAGCTTTAATTGATAGTTTACAACTTATATTAATAGCTACCTTTTCATTAAACTTTTCAATATCAAAGTTTTTTTCATGTTGAATTACCGTTTCGATAATCTTTCTAATCGCTTTTTCTTCATAATTTTTTGGTAACCAAATAGGATGAGTTTTAACAATTATGGAGTTAAGACCAAACTCACTAATATCAAACCCCATATTTAATAAAACGTCTTTGTTTTCTTTTAAAATAATAAATTCGTCTTGGGTTAACTCAATTGTTAACGGAAACAACAATGCCGTTATTTCTTTTTTCGGACTACCTAATTTTGCTTTATATAACTCATAATTAATTCTTTCTTTAGCAGCGTGTTGATCAATTAAATACATTCCTAATTCATTTTGACAAACAAGATAAGTACCGTGAACTGTTCCAATAGGATAAAGTTCTGGTAAGGTCTCTTGTTTAGTATCTACAAGGTCCAAACTCTCTTCACCAGTTACAATTAAATCATTATTAATAATTGGTGCTTTATATGTTGGTTCAGGTTCTAAAACTCGATTTAAATCTAATGATGATTGAACATAATTATTAGTTGGCAGTGTTTCTCTAACTTCTATTTTAGGAATTAAGATAGTTGTTTTTAAAACGTCTTTAATAGATGTGCTGATTAACTCCGTTAGACTATTCATCTTACTAAATTTAATATCTTGTTTAGTTGGGTGAATATTAACATCAACTAAGGTTGGATCAACATTTATATTAATCACAGCAATAGGATATTGATTATCTGGCTTATAAGTGTGATAACTATCATTAATTGCTTTATTTAATTCAGCATTTTTAACAACACGGCCATTAACTAAAGTAATCATATGATTGCGGTTAGAACGGGTAACTTCTGGCAAAGTAATATATCCATATACTTCGTAATCAGCATTACTCCCTTCAATTTTAATCATTTTTTTAACAAGATCAATTCCATAGATAGCTTTAATAGTTTTTAATAAATCTCCTGTTCCATCTGTATTTAATAATACATTTCCGTTATTTGTTAAAACAAATTTAATATTAGGATGGGACAGCGCGATCTTGTTGACAAAAGAAGTAATACTAGATAATTCAGTATAAAGACTTTTCATATATTTAAGACGAGCTGGGGTATTATAAAATAAATCACTGACGGTAATAATAGTTCCTTTTCGAGCATCACCAGTTGTAACTTCAATAATTTTACCACCTTCAAGCGATACAATCGTCCCAATATTACCGGTTGATGTTTTTAAATTAATACGACTAACACTAGCAATTGAAGCTAGTGCTTCTCCCCTAAAGCCTAAAGTATTTATATTATATAAATCATCATCAGTCATTAATTTACTAGTAGCATGACGACTAAAAGCCATAAGAGCGTCTTTCTCTTCCATCCCACTACCATTATCAATAATTTTTATTTCTTTAGTACCAGCTTCAATTAGCTCAATTTTTATTTCTGTGCTGCCAGCATCAATACTATTTTCAACCAATTCCTTAACGACAGAGGCACATCTTTCTACAACTTCACCAGCTGCGATTTTATTGGCTAATAATTCATCCATTATTTTAATTTTATTCATATATCTCACCGCCTATATTATACACTTTAAACTTCATAATTCTTTAACCTTTCATATAAATTAATAGCTACATTCATAGGAAGTATTTCTTGTAATTCTTCAACACCAAGTTCTTTCAATTTATTTATTGTTTTATATTTTTTTAAAAGGTCTGTTTTTCTTTTAGTACCGATTCCTTCGACTTTATCTAAAATACTTTCTAAAGCTCCTTTACTTCTAAGTTGCTTATGATAATTAATCGTATACCTGTGAACTTCATCTTGCATTCTTTCTAAATAATTAAATAAATCACTACGCTTATTAATATCAATTTCCCTAGTTGGATTAAAGGTCAGTAATTTACTAGTTCGATGTTTTTCATCCTTTTTAAGGCCGATAACAGGAACATTGACATTAAGATTAGTTATAACTTCATAAGCTGCATTTAATTGACCAAGGCCCCCGTCAACAATAATTAAGTCTGGTTTAACTAATCCTTCCATCATAACCCTGTAGTAGCGTCTATAAATAACTTGTCTCATCGCTTCATAATCATCATTTTTATCCAGCTCTATTTTGAATTTTCGATAATCATTTTTACTGGGCTTACCATTTATAAAAACAACCATTCCTGAAACACTATAACTACCAAACAAATGAGAGTTATCAAATATTTCAATACGATCAAGTTTTGGTAAATTCAATAGTTCTTTTAACTCTTCATTTACTACAATAGTTCTTTTTTCTTCTTTTTTAATTAACTCTAATTCTTCTTCTAATAATATTTTAGCATTGTTATTAGCCATTTCAACAATCTTTTTCTTAACGCCTCGTAGTGGTTTTTTAACCTTTATTTTTAAATAAGTTTCTAATAGATCAGAATCAACAATATTAGGAACAAATAATTCCTTTGGGAGCAAAACATTTTTTTCATAAAACTTAGCAATATATCTCGTTAATTCCTCTTCTACACCATCAACAAGTTCAATAATGTTATTATGGGTTTCAATTATCTTACCACCTCGAATAAAGAAAACTTGAACTGATAAGTAATCTTGATCGATATAAAACCCGAAAACATCACGTGGGGTTAGATCGTTTATTTCGACTTTTTGTTTAACTAGTGTAACTTCAATATAATCTAATAAATCTTTCAGCTCTTTAGCCTTTTCATAATTCATTTTTTCGCTTTCAATTAACATTTCTTCTTTAATTTTATTAGTTACTAAAGATGAATCCCCTTTTAAAAATTGAATAATCTCTTTTTCCATGTTCCTAATAACCTCTTCATCAATTTTAAAAGCACAATAGCCCAAGCATTGATCAATGTGATAATAAAGACATGGTTTTTTCGGATAAGTTCGACACTTTCTTAAGGGATACATTCTATTTAATAATTCAACTGTTTTCTTAGCCGCATAAGCGTTAGGATATGGTCCATACATTCGATTAATATTCGTTTTTTTACGATTAATATTTCGAACAATAAGTAATCTCGGTACTGGTTCATTAGTTAATTCAATATAAGGATAACTTTTGTCGTCTCGAAGTAAAATATTGTATTTAGGATTATGTTTTTTGATTAAATTTAACTCTAATATTAAAGCCTCGGTTTCACTACCGACAACGATGTATTCAAAATCAACAATTTCACTAACGAGTTTTTGTGTTTTACCTGTATGGGTACCACGAAAATAAGAACTAAGACGATTTTTTAATTTTTTAGCTTTACCAACATAAATAATATTACCATCCATGTTTTTCATTAAATAACATCCTGGTTTATTAGGCGTTAGCGCTAATTTATCCTTAATCATAAGTGATCACCTATCTTTTTTATATTTATTATACGCG
>DUPI01000047.1 GCA_012838395.1 Mollicutes bacterium | reverse complement strand
TTTTAGCGATAGTGTTAATGAAAAAATATTAGAAGAAGTAATATATACAATTTGTTTATCAATTAAAGATAATTATGCTGTAAAAGAGGTAGTAATCGAAGTGGAAAATAAAGAAATAACTAAAAAAGTGTTGAAAACTATTGAATAATTAAACAGTTTGTTGTATACTTAATATGTTCTATTTGAACATATTGTCCTCGTAGCTCAGCTGGATAGAGCAATGCCCTTCTAAGGCATCGGTCGGGCGTTCGAATCGCTCCGAGGACGCCATTTATGAAATGTCAACCCTATTAAAGGGTTTTTTATTTTAAACAATTTAATTAGTATATTGTGTAATTAGATGCATTTTTTTCTTGCTAAATAATAAATAATAATATATAATTTATATAGACTTTTAAGTCTATATATTTTTACAAAAAAGTTAGTCTAGGCTAACAAAAAAGGAGAGGTATAATGGAAACGATTTTAAATATAGATAATTTACATGCTAAAGTAAATAATGTTGATATTTTAAAAGGCGTAAATTTAACCATCAATAAAGGTGAAATTCACGTTATTATGGGAACTAATGGTGCTGGAAAATCAACTTTAGCATCAGTTATTATGGGTAACCCAAAATATGAAGTAACTGATGGAAGTGCCGTTTTTAACAATCAAAACTTATTAGAGATGAAAGTGGATGAAAGGGCTCGTGCAGGTGTTTTTCTTGCTATGCAGTATCCTAGTGAAATATCAGGAGTATCAAATGTTCAGTTTTTAAAAAGTGCTATAAATGCCAAGAGAGATAAAAATAATCAAATTAAATTGTTAGATTTTTATCGCATCTTTAAAGAGAAAGCAGAGCTTATGAAAATATCTAATGATTATTCCAATCGTTATGTTAATGAAGGATATAGTGGTGGTGAAAAAAAGAAAAATGAAATTTTTCAAATGTTAATGTTAGAGCCTAAACTAGTCATTTTAGATGAAATTGATTCAGGATTAGATATTGATGCTATTAAAACAGTAGGTTCAAATGTTACCGCATATTTTAATGAAGGTAAATCTGATAGAGCCATTTTAATTATCACTCATTATCCAAGAATTCTTGAATATATTAAACCAGATTATGTGCATGTTCTTCACAATGGTAAAATTATTAAAACTGGTGATTATGAATTAGCTTCTAAACTAGAACAAGATGGATATGATTGGATTATAGAAAATTAAGGTGAGATTATGCAAGTAGATAAAATAATACAAGATAATAAACATGATCCTAATTACATAATTATTGATGAAAATATTAATTCAATCGATATTACCAAAAGTGGTAAGTACCATTTTATTTATAATTATAATAAAGAAGAAACTAAAAAAGTAAGTATTAATATTTCAAAAAATATTGAGGTAACTATTTATGAATATCACGATATTCATAAAATAGAAGGAAAAACATTTTTCAAGATAAATTATGATATTTTAGAAAATACTAATGTTAACTACATTAGTGTTAATAATAATTTATTAGAAATGCACAAAAAGATTAATTTTGATATATCAAGCAAAAGCAATCTTAAAACGTATAGTTTAGAAATCGGAAGTAATTCAACTAATGAATATAATATAAATTTAAATGAGGAAGGAAGTTCTGTTAATTTTAATTTGATGGTTTATGCCGACAGAGATATTTTAAAAAAATATTTAGTAAGTATTAATCATTTAAAGCCTTACACCCATTCTGTTATGAACAATCATGGGGTTATAAATAATCAATCAAATTGTATATTTGATGTTAAAAGTTTTATAAAAAAAGCTTCAATTAAATCTGAAGCTTATCAATCAAGTAAAGTATTAACTTTAAGTGATAACTGCAATGCTAAAATTAATCCTCAATTATTAATTGAGGAGCATGATGTAATGGGAAGTCACGCTGCAACATACGGTCGTATTAGTGATGAGGTAATGTATTATATGCAAAGTAGGGGAATTAATAAAATTTTTGCTAATCAATTAATTGCTGTTGGTAATTTGTTAAAAAATGCACCTGAAGATTTATTAGAAATATTAACACGAGAAATAGAAAAGAGGATTAGTCATGAATAAATATCGTAAAGATTTTCCAATGTTAGATAAGGATTATATTTATTTTAATAATGCCTCAACTTCCTTAACACCAACAGTTGTTATTGACTCAATGGTTGATTATTACACTAATTTTGGTGTTAATATTAATCGTGGTGTTGATAGTTTGGGATATAAAGTAACTGAAAAATATGAATTAGTTAGGTCTAAGGTTGCAGCCTTTATTGGTTGTGCTAAAGGTGAAGTGATTTTTACAAGAGGAACAACAGATAGTTTAAACTTAGTCGCTCAATCTTTTGGTAATCTAGTTATTAATGACTGTGATGAAATAGTTGTTTCAGTAGTGGAACACCATGCTAATTTTATTCCTTGGCAAGAACTTTGTAATAAAGTGGGAGCATCATTAGTCGTCGTTCCTGTTAGTGATGACGGAATTGTTAAACCTGATGATCTACTAAAAGTTATGAATAATAAAACTAGAATTGTTGCCCTAAATCATGTTTCAAATGTAATGGGTGGCATCAATAACATTCGAGAGTTAGCAAAGATTGTTCATCAATTTAATGCTTATTTTGTTGTTGATGGAGCTCAAGGAATTGTTCAAGAAAAAATTAATGTTCATGATTTAGATGTTGATTTTTATGCTTTTTCTGGTCATAAAATGTATGGCCCAATGGGTGTTGGTGTTCTTTTTGGTAAACAAGAATTATTAAAAAAAATGCCACCAATAGTTTTTGGTGGTGAAATGATTGACACTGTAAGTATTGAAAAAACAACTTATAAAGAGGCCCCATATAAATTTGAAGCTGGAACTATGATGATACCAGAGGTCCTTGGACTTGGTGTTGCTATAGATTATATTAATAATATAGGAATAGAAAAGATAAATAACTATGTTACAGAATTAAGAAGTTATTTAGTATCAAAATTATTAGAAGAAATTAATGATATCGAAATATATAATAAAAATATTGTTGATTCTAATTTAGTAACCTTTAATATAAAAAATATTCATGCTCATGATGTGGCGAGTCTGCTTGATAAAGAAAAAATAATTGTAAGAGCCGGACATCATTGTGCCGAACCTTATATGACTGCCTTAAATGTTGTGGCTACTGTGAGAGTTAGCTTAGCATTTTATAATACTTTTGAAGAATGTGACAAATTAGTAGAAGTTTTAAAGAAAGCAGGTGATTACATCGATGTCTTATTTTGATGAAGAACAAATTCACCGTGAAATAATAATGGATCATGTAAAAAATCCTCGCAATATTAAAAAATCCAATGATGATTATAAAAGCACTTATTTAAAAAATCCTTCATGTGGGGATGAATTAACACTATATGTTCTTTATGATGAAGAAAACGATATAGTTAAAGATATAACCTATAAAGTAAGTGGTTGCTCAATTTGTTGTTCAAGTGTATCAATGATGAGTGAATTATTAATTGGAAAAAATAAAAATCAAATAAAAGCAATTATTGATAATTTTAATAATATGGTTACAGGTTCAGATTATAACCAAGAATTATTAGGTGATGCTATTAGTTTAAAAGGAATTGTTATTGTTCCACCAAGAATTAAGTGTGCTACACTTGGTTATAAGGCTTTTGTAGAAGTGATGAGTGATAAGTGTGAATAAAGATTATAAATATGGTTTTAACGACGGCAATATTGGTGTTTTAAAGCTAGAAAAGGGATTAACCGAAGATGTTGTTCGTCAAATCTCTAAGTTAAAAAACGAACCAGAATGGTTACTGGATTACCGTCTTACTGCTTATAAACATTTTTTGGAAATACCTAACCCTAAGTGGGGTGTGGATTTAAATGATATAGATTTAGATGATATTTATTATTATTTAAAGCCTAGTTCTAATGTTGAACAAAATTGGGATAAAGTTCCTGAAACAATTAAAAATACCTTTGATAAAATTGGTATAATTGAGGCAGAGAACAAGCATTTATCAGGTGTTGCTACTCAATATGAATCAGAAGTAGTTTATCACAATATAGAAAAAGAGTTAAAAGAAAAGGGAGTAATCTTTTTAGATACAGACAGTGCGATTAAACAATATCCTGATTTATTTAAAGAGTATTTTGGACAACTTGTATCAAGTAACGATAATAAGTACGCTGCCCTTAACAGTGCTGTTTTCTCTGGAGGATCGTTTATATACGTTCCAAAAGGAGTTAAATTAGATAAACCCTTACAATCATATTTTCGAATTAATTCAGATAAAATGGGTCAATTTGAAAGAACCTTAATTGTTGTAGATGAAGGCGCTGATTTAACTTATGTCGAAGGTTGTACCGCCCCCATCTACTCTAATAACTCATTGCATGCAGCAGTTGTCGAAATATATGTTAAAAAGGGTGGAAGATGTAGATATACCGCTATTCAAAACTGGTCAAACAATGTTTATAATTTAGTAACTAAACGTGCTACTTGTGAAGAAAATGCTATTATGGAATGGATTGATGGTAATTTAGGATCAAAAGTTAACATGAAATATCCAGCTGTTATCTTAAAAGGTGAGGGATCAGTTGGAACAACTATTTCAATTGCCGTATCAGGTGCTAATCAAATACAAGATGCTGGAGCAAAAATGATCCATCTAGCACCTAATACTTCTTCAAATATAATATCTAAATCAATTTCTAAAAATGGTGGTAATTCTATTTATCGAGGTGTTGTGTATCACAGCCCAGAAGCAACAAATGCTAAAACACATGTTCAATGTGATACATTAATATTAGATGCACAATCTAAATCAGATACAATACCACTTAATGTTATAAAAAATGGAACTTCAACTTTAGAACATGAAGCAAAGGTATCAAAAATATCAGAAGAACTCTTATATTATATAATGAGTCGAGGGCTTACAGAAAGTGAAGCTAATGAGATGATTGTTATGGGATTTATTGAACCATTTACAAGAGAATTACCAATGGAGTATGCTGTTGAATTAAATCAACTATTAAAAATGGAAATGGAAGGGTCGGTTGGATGATGAATAATTTAACAGCTTCCCAAACTGATTATTTAAAAGCCATTTATTTAATATCTTTAAAAGGTGAAGTAAAAGTAACTAAAATTGCTGATTATTTAAACTATAGTAAACCTAGTGTTGTTCGAGCACTTAAAAACTTAAGAGACTTAAAATTAATTATTTATGAAAATCAAGGTTTAATCAAGATGACAAGTAAAGGTAAACGCCATGCCAAGGATATTATTAGAAGAGATAATGTTTTGAAAAAATTTATGATTGATATTTTAGGGGTTGATAAAGAACAAGCTGCCATTGATTCTGAAAATATGAAACATGCTATATCATGTTATACAATAACTAAATTAGAAGAATATATAAATAATGTTTTGAATATACATGACGATGAATTTGAGACTGATGACTGCGTGTATGACTGTAATAGCGAAATATGTGCAAGTTGTGGAAGATTTATTGCTGAATAATATAAAATATATTGTATAATAG
>DUPI01000046.1 GCA_012838395.1 Mollicutes bacterium | reverse complement strand
ATGCAGCAGAAGTATTTGAAAAAATGGCCGAGATCCAATCTAGAAAGGTAGCAGTATAGACCTATTTAATTGGGTCTATTTAAATTAACAACAACTTCCGATAATGTATATTATGTTGTATTAAGTGATGCTTTTATTCTTAATCTAGCTTATATGATGGAAATTACTACTTTTTTAGCATCCCTTTGAATTAAGATAAGATTGTATATAAGCCCAAACAAAAAGGAATATTAACTTATTCCTTTTTACTTTGAATAAAACAATATTATAAATTTCCTTGCCTATTTATTTAAGATTTTTAAATTACTGTTGTCAGATAACATTAATTCTAATTCTTTACATTTATCTTTATCCATTGGTTTCACACCTTTTAATTTGTATTTTATACCTAATTGTTCATATTTATTTACACCTAGTGTATGATATGGCAATAATTCTATTTTCTCGATATTTTTTAAAGGTTTTATAAACTTTTTTAATAACATTATGTAATTTTCATTATCATTTATGTTAGGAATAATTACTTGTCTTAACCATAGTTTCTTATTCATTTTTTGACATAAATCTAAGAAGGATAATGATTCTTCGATATCAAGACCCGTCATTTTTTTATATCCATCTTTAGTTACATCTTTAATGTCAAAAAGAACTAAATCAGTATATTTTAAAACTTCTTTGTTTTTAGTCCCACCAACACCAGAAGTGTCTATACAAGTGTGAATATTTTGTTTTTTACATAATTTTAATGTTTCTAATAAAAATTCACTTTGAAGTAATGGCTCCCCTCCTGAGAAAGTAACTCCCCCATTGTTTTTAAAATAATTTTTATATTTTAAAATAATATTTAAAACTTCTTCAGGAGACATTAATTGATTCTCCTTTTTAAACCATGAATCAGGATTATGACAAAACAAACACCTTAAAGGGCAAGCTTGTAAAAATATTACAATCCTAAGTCCGGGTCCATCCAAAAGTCCCATTGTTTCAATTGAATGAATATTTCCAACCATTAAATTCCCTCATGGAAAGTTCTATTTATAACTTCTAATTGTTGAACTTTATTTAATCTATTAAAATTGACAGCATACCCTGAAACCCTAATAGTTAGATTAGGATATTTTTCAGGATGATCAATAGCATCAATTAGTGTATTGCGATCAATAACATTAACGTTTAAATGTTGCGCACCTTGTTTAAAATAACCATCTAAAATGTTAACTAAATTTGTTATTTGTTCGTCTTCTTCACGCCCTAAAACGTCTGGCACGATTGTGAAGGTGTTTGAAACCCCATCTTGACAAACATCAGTATACGGAATTTTAGCAACGGAATTTAATGAAGCAAGAGCTCCACAAGTATCTCTTCCATGCATTGGATTAGCTCCCGGAGCAAAAGGAATACCGGCTTTTCGACCATCAGGTGTGGCACCTGTTTTTTGTCCATAAACTATATTTGAAGTGATAGTTAAAATTGATAGCGTATGTATTGCATTACGATATAATTTATGTTGTTTAAGTTTGTTAGAAAAGCTTTCTACTACTTTAACAGCAATACTATCTACACGATCATCATCATTTCCATATTTAGGATAATCACCTATTATTTCGAAATCTATGGCAATACCTTCTTCATTTCTAATTGGTTTTACTTTGGCATATTTAATAGCTGATAAAGAATCGGCTACAACTGATAAACCGCTAGCTCCAAAAGCCATTAATCTTTCTATATTGGTATCATGTAATGCTAGTTGACTTGATTCATAAGCATATTTATCATGCATATAATGAATAATATTCATAGCATCTACATATAATTTAGCTACTTTTTCTAAAACCAAATCAAAAGAATTGATAACTTCATTATAGTTTAAATACTCACTATTTATTTTAGTGATTCCGTCTATTACTTTGTTATTAATTACTTCATCAATTCCACTATTAATTGCATAAAGAAGCGCTTTTGCAAGATTACATCTTGCCCCAAAATATTGTAATTGTTTACCTAAAGTCATAGCTGACACACAACAAGCTATAGCGTAATCATCACCATAAACAGGACGCATTATATCATCATTTTCATATTGAATAGCTGCTGTTTTTTTAGATATTTTAGCACAGTATTTTTTAAAATTTGTTGGTAATTTATCTGACCATAAAATGGTTAGATTAGGTTCTGGGGCAGAGCCTAAATTAATTAAAGTATGTAAATATCTAAATGATGATTTAGTAACTAGACTCTTACCAGAATTAGACATCCCCCCTATTGCTTCAGTTACCCAAGTAGGGTCACCCGCAAACAACTCATTATATTCTGGTGTTCTTAACTGTCTTGCTAAACGCAATTTAATAATAAATTGGTCGATTAATTCTTGGGCCTCTTCTTCGGTAATAACATTTGATTTTAAGTCTCGTTCAATATAAATATCAACAAATGTTGCTGTTCTACCTAAACTCATTGCAGCACCATTATTTTCTTTAATTGCTGCAAGATACCCCAAATATAACCATTGAATGGCTTCTTTAGCATTACTTGCTGGTTTAGATATATCAAAACCATATTTTAAAGCCATTTTTTTAATATCATTTAAAGCTTCTTGTTGGTAGGTTAACTCTTCTCTCAATCTAATTGTTTCTTCTGTCGTTTCTTTAGATAAATTTTCAAAGTCTTTTTGCTTTTGACTAATTAAATAATCAATACCATATAAAGCCACTCTTCTGTAATCTCCGATTATTCTACCTCTCCCATAAGCATCAGGAAGACCTGTAATTAAACCAGAGCTTCTAGCTGACCTTATTTCTTTAGTATAAGCCGCAAAAACACCATCATTATGACTTACACGATATTCTTTAAAATGCTTTTGTATTTCTGGATTTAATTGATAACCATAAGCCTGTAAAGCACTTTCAGCCATTTTAACGCCACCATAAAGATTAACGATCCTTTTTAATGGTTTGTCTGTTTGTAATCCAACAATAACTTCGTTGTCTTTATCTATGTATCCTGCTTCAAAATTATCGATTCCTGAAATAATGTTTGTTTCAATGTCAATTACTCCTTTTTTTATTTCTTCTTCCAATAATTTTTGACATTTACTCCATAACTTTTTCGTTTTATCACTTGATTCAGTTAAAAAACTTTCATCACCCATATATTCATTATAATTATTCAAAATGAAATCTCTAACATTAATTTCATTTTTCCAAAGTTCACCTTTAAAATTATTCCATTGTTTCAATCTTACCACTCACATTCTATTAATTATTTTATGTTGCTCCATTATCAAGCATAAACATCATACCATCCGAACCGATGTTCGTCAATAGTTTAATCTTGTTTTATAAATTTAGACACAAAAAAATAGTTTTGATTATTGAAGACCAAAACCATTTGGGTACTTTTTACTTATTGCTTGCTGCTAACATCCATAATTCTTTTTCAAAAAAATTAATATAGTTGTTCATTAAATTAACAGTAAAACGTTAAAATGTAAGTTATATAAGTTATTATTTAATACTTTCAAGTTGGATAAATATTCATTTAATATTTCTACATGCCCAACTTTACTATAACAATCTTGCATATAATTAACTCCCCCTAAGTAATTATATGCTGATGATTAGCTTATATTATCTTTAGTTAAATAATTTTTTCTAAAAAACTGGTTCCGATTTCTAATTTTTCTAAATTAAAATTACTGGTTATTGTTGCACCAATATCAGCAAAAGT
>DUPI01000045.1 GCA_012838395.1 Mollicutes bacterium | reverse complement strand
TTTTACCTTCCATTGATACTAAATTAGTAATAAAATTTTCCTTACTTATATAATTATCAACTTTAAAAAATTTAGCATATTCTCCAATAGCTAGAGAATGTAGCCTAACCTTTAAGGTCACAGCATTATTAAAAGATTTTTCATTACGCAGAAGTCCTTCAGATATAAGTGTGAATTCTAATGCCTTTTCTAAATCTTCTAATGAATATGGATTTGTACTACTTGGAATATGTTTTTCAACCTCTTCATCAATAAACTTTGTAACATATTCTGTTAAAAGAACCGTTTCAGTAAAGTTTCCCGCTGTATCAATCGTAAAGCACTCACGAAATTTTCTAGTGTAACCAACCCCTTGAACAGGAGCTTCCAAATTAAATTTTGCCGTATTGCAACTTGCTAAAATAGAAAACACATCATTTCTCTTACTAGCAGGCGTTTGATTTGTATATAAAATTGTCATTATTGCTTTCGCAATTAAATGATTTTTGTATTTTTCAGATTGTTCACTTTTCTCAGCAAACACCCTAACTAATTTTAACATCCTTTCAATAATCGGCAGTTGACCATGGTCATCAGCTGATAATAGTAAGGCCAACTCGTCAACTCCCAATAACCAAACTGGTATTTGTAACAAACTAGCATTTTGTTGATTAGTATTGGTTGTATAAATTTTAAAGTGAAAATTAGGATTAATTTGATTTAAGATTGAAAAGGCGTTATGGTATTCACCATAAGCATCAAAAATGAAAAAATTTGATTTAAATGGAACAACATTTTTATTCAAAAAAATGTTTTGCAAAATTCTTGCTACACCATATGATTTACCACTACCACTATTACCAAAAACAGCCATGTGATTACTAAACATTTCGTTAATATCAACGTAAATGGGATAATCATCATAAAGTGGTGAATATCCAAGTAAAAAACTACTTAAAGTTTCTTTTCCGATAATCAGCGATATTTCTTCTTGATTAATAATCCTGATTTTAGCAGATAACGTTGGTTTTCTTATTACTCCACCGATAAAACGATTATTTACAATTTCACCTAAAAAGCGGATTTTAATAATTTCCGAACTAATATCTTCAATTTCACCTAATATTTTTTTATTGTTATCTTCAAAAATAACATGCAAATTCATTAGGTTTGTAGCAATAGGGGTTCCATCTGCAATTTTAACGTGTGCTAAATTATCGCTTATGTAAATAATTTTTCCAAACATTATACCAACCTTTCATCTTTTATATTAATTTATTTATTTTATCAAGTATTGATTGATCAAAATGAGCAGTCAATTTTCTTATTTCTAAAGCTTTTTCATATAATTTTAGTTTTCGTTCATAATCATTTAATTTGACTTCCACATCTTTTAATTGTTTATGAATAGCATTACGACTAACCTCATAATTATCACTTATTTCTGATAAACTTAAATTATTAAAGTAATAATCTTCAAAGTATACTTGCTGTTTTTCTGTCAATAATATTCCATAATAATCATAAAGATTGATAAGGTATATACGCTCATCCATACTAATAAAACAACTTCCCTATTAATAATAGTAGGGCAACAATAAGATTAAAAAGAGTAAAACCTTTTCTTTTATATATAAAATGATTGTTATATCCCATAACTAAAAATAACATAATCATTATTATATTAACTGCCTCCATAATTTGAGGTTCCCCAATTGTCATAAATAATAAAACTAATAAGCTAAAAGTTAATAAAACTTGAGCAATCAATCCAATTCGTTCTGTTGTTGATAATTCCTTATATTTCTTTTTCATAAACACCTCACCCTAAATCTTTAAATAATCCATAAATATATTTTTCGATATCAAAAATTTTCAAATCATCTTTTCCTTCACCAAGTCCAATATACTTAACTGGGATACCTACACTATCCTTTATCGCTAAAACAATCCCACCTTTAGCAGTACCATCTAATTTAGTCAATACAATTCCTGTAATGTTTGTAATTGCATTAAATTCTTTAGCTTGACTAATTCCATTTTGACCTGTTGTCGCATCTAGAACCAACAATGTTTCATGAGGCGCATTTGGTATTAATTTACCAATCACACGATTCATTTTTTCTAATTCATTCATTAAATTAGTTTTAGTTTGTAATCTTCCCGCTGTATCTATTAAAACAACATCGTAATTTTCTTCTTTCGCAACCTCTAGCCCCTCATAAATAACGCTGGATGGGTCAACACCTTCTTTAGAAATTACTTTAGCATTAACATTTTTACCCCAGTCTACTAGTTGTTCCACTGCCCCGGCTCTAAAGGTATCTCCGGCTACTAATAAAACCTTTTTATTTTCATTGATTAATTTATGTGCGATTTTACCAATTGTTGTTGTTTTACCAACTCCATTAACTCCAACAAACAAAATAACAGTTGGACCTTCATTGTTATAATTAATTTTATTAACAATGATTTCATCATTAACATACATGATAAACATTTCATCAACAATTACTTCATTTAAATCTTGAGCATCAATGATATTTTCTTTTTTTACTCTTTTTTCCAAATGATCAATAAAATTAATAACGGTGTTTACCCCCATATCCGCACCAATTAAAATTTCTTCTAATTCCTCAAAATATTCACTATTAATGTTTTTATACTTACGCGATAACTTATTTAATTGTGATGTAAAGTTAGTACGGGTTTTTTCTAATCCCTTATCATAAACATTAAGCTCTTCCTTAAGATTGCTATCTTTGATATTGAACATTTTTTTAAAGTTATTTAACAATCCCATATTTTATCACCTATTAACATTTTACAACACAATTAAGTAAATTACTAGACAAAACAATAAAAAAAGGTTATAATTATGTAGTTAATTTTTTTAAAAACTAAAGAAAGGAGTTATTATGAAATTTTTTAACAACGACGACACTAAAATATTCGCCCTTGGCGGATTAGGTGAAGTCGGAAAAAATATGTATTGTATAATGCATAACAACGAAATTATTATTATTGATGCGGGCGTAACATTTCCACAAGGCGATTTAGTTGGAATCGATTACGTTATTCCTGATTTTACTTTTCTAAAACAAAATGAAAGTAAAATAAAAGCCTTGTTTATAACCCATGGTCACGAAGACCATATAGGTGGTATTCCATTTTTATTACAAACGGTTAATATTCCAGCTATTTATGTACCTAATCAAGCTTTAGGGCTGATTAGAAAAAAATTAAATGAGCGAAATATTAAATATAAAAATATCTTTGTTTATACTGAAAAGGATAGAATAAAATTTAAGAATATGGATGCCGAATTTTTTAGAACAACTCACTCAACTCCAGATTCTCACGGGATTGCAGTAAACACACCAAATGGAACAGTTGTTTCAACCGGTGACTTTAAATTTGATTTTACCCCAATTGGACCAATGGCAAATCTACATAAAATGGCTGAAATTGGTAAACGAGGAGTTTCATTACTGTTAAGTGACAGTACGAATGCTTTAAATGAAGGTATGTCAATGAGTGAATCACGAGTTGATGAAGCGTTAGGTGAAATTTTTAATCGTCATAATGGGCGTATTGTTGTAGCAACATTTGCTTCGAATATTTATCGATTAAAGCATATTATTGATACTTGTAAAAGAAACGGACGAAAAATTGCTATTTTTGGTCGTAGCATGGAAACAAATATTGAAATATCAATTCAGACGGGTTATATAAAAAATAAAGATTTATTTGTAACACCAGAAGAAGCTAATCGCTTACCAGATAACAAAGTTTGTTTATTATGTACTGGAAGTCAAGGTGAACCATTAGCAGCCCTTAGTCGTATTGCCAATGGAACACATCGACAAATTAAATTAAAAGATGATGATGTTGTAATCTTCTCGTCTTCACCAATTCCTGGTAATGCTATTAGTATTTCTAGAACAATCAACAAGCTTTATTTAAAAGGTGTTAAAGTCTATACTAATACATCATTAAGTGATATTCACACATCTGGTCACGGTAATAGTGAGGAATTAAAATTAATGTTAAGATTAATGAATCCTAAATATTTCATGCCAGCACATGGTGAATATCGTATGCTAAAAGCTCATGCTGATTTGGCAATAGAATGTGATGTTCCTAAAGAAAACACTTTTGTTTTAAGCAATGGTGAAGTATTATCATTATATAAAGGAAAAATTACCAAAGGTGGGATTGTTCAAGCAAGTGATGTTTACGTAGATGGTAATCGCATCGGAGATATTAGCAACGCTGTTATGAAAGATCGCCAAGTTATGGCAAGCGATGGCATAGTTGTTGTTATTGCTAACGTTGATACAAATAAAAATATCTTGCTTGGTAACCCCAACATTACAACACGTGGCTTTGTGTTAGTCAATTATAATTTCGAATTGTTAAAGCAATTGGAAAAAATTTCTAAAAAAGCAATTATTTCAAAATTAAAAAATCGTATCAATTATGCTGAAATAAAGCAAGAAATTATTGCCCAATTGTCACCATACATATATGATAAAACAGGTAGAAAACCAATTATTTTACCTGTAATAATGAATATTAAGAAAGCTAATTAGTTTTCTTTTTTTATTAAAAAGTTGCAATCACTTGCAACTTTTCTTTCTATTATCAAAAATAATTATTCCAATATAACTAATAATACCTATCCCAGATATAAATACTCCTTCTTTAAATAATGGCGATTCATATTTTATTACAACCTTATAATTTCCT
>DUPI01000007.1 GCA_012838395.1 Mollicutes bacterium | reverse complement strand
TATCGGCAATCGTAATGCCTGTAAACATAACAAAACCACAAATTAGCAATGTCCAAGCAACGATAACAGTTCCTTCATAGGCAAATAATTGCACACCCAACATTGCAAAAACGGAACCTAAAATCCCGCCACCTTGAATATTATAAGTCGAAGTCATGAAATTATTAATCGTATCCATTATAATGTCAAAACTTTTTAATTCTGTATTTTTAATATAATTTAAATGAGAAAATAATAATATGGCAACAATTAATACATAAAGCCCTAATAGTTTAGATGTAAAATAATTTGGTTTTTCTCTCTTAACCATCATATAAATACCAATGATAAAAATAATGGCTAACAAAACATAGTACCACGTTCCAACTAAAAATGAGGCAAATGAAGTTATTAAGCGACCAAATATTCCAAATTGACCTATCCCTAATAAAGCAAGTACTATATAAAAAAGCCCTAACAGTTCTGTATAATAACCGACATTCTTCTTTTTAGTTTCTTTCTTTTTTTTCTTTTTTGCCATGTTGTACCTCCCTGATCTTATGGTTTAATTATAACACACATATATTATTTCTTCAATTAAAAACTTCCGTTATTAACAACGGAAGTATTATTTAATTTGTAATTTTTTAAATATAATTGCGATAAATTATACATTAATTTTTACTTTCTAAATCTTCTTCAATTCTTATTAATTGATTATATTTACTAACACGATCAACTCTTGATAATGATCCTGTTTTTATTTGCCCTAAATCAAGTCCAACGGCAAAGTCAGAAATAAAGGTATCCTCTGTTTCCCCACTACGATGAGAAATAACTGTTTTATAATTATTCTTTTTAGCTATATCAATAGTTTCCAACATTTCGGTTACAGTACCAATTTGATTTGCTTTTAATAAAATTGAATTACAAACACCTTTATTTATACCATCAATAAATATTTCTTTGTTAGTAACAAACAAATCATCACCCACTAACTGAATATCCCCTAGTTTATCAGTTAATATTTTAAAACCTTCATAATCATTTTCATGAAGACCATCTTCAATTGAAACAATTGGATAATCATTTACTAACTCAACATAATAATCTATTAATTCCTCATTTGAATACTCTTTATTTTCACTTTTCAATAAATATTTACCATCTTGATAAAACTCACTAGCCGCCACATCAAGTGCTAGAGTGACATCTTTTTTTAATTGATAACCAGCCTTAGTAATCGCTTCACAAATTAAGTCCAAGGCTTCACGGTTGCTTTTTAAATCTGGTGCGAATCCACCTTCATCACCAACCGCTGTGTTATACCCTCTGTTTTTCAAAACATTTCTTAATGTGTGAAAAACTTCAGCACCAATTCTTACTCTTTCTTTAATTGTTTTAGCTTGGGGAACAATCATAAATTCTTGAAAATCTAAATTATTATCAGCATGAGCTCCTCCATTAATAATATTCATCATTGGAACCGGTAAGATTGTACCAGTACCAATATAACGATATAATGGTTGACCATGATAAAGTGCTGCTGCCCTTAATGATGCTAATGACACACCTAAAGTTGCATTCGCTCCCAAATTACTTTTATTAGGCGTACCATCCAACTCAATCAAAGTTTTATCAATCAAAGTTTGTTCACTTACATCGTATCCTATCAATTTAGGTTTGATAATCTCATTTACATTATCAACAGCTTTTAAGACCCCCTTACCTAAATACCTTTTCTCACCATCACGAAGTTCTAAAGCTTCCTTTGAACCGGTTGATGCTCCTGATGGAACACTAGCTCGACCGATAATACCATTTTCTAAAATAACATCTACTTCAACAGTTGGATTTCCCCTTGAATCTAATATTTCACGTCCAATTATATTTTTTATTTTCACTTTATCTATCCTCTCTATTACATATTCATTATATCGTATTTTAGAAAAATTATAAACTATTTTGAGGTAATTTGACATTTGTAATCTTTTAAATTACAATAAATTTATAGTTAATATGCTTAAAGGAGAAAAAATGAACGATTTTGTCAATAATACTTTATCAATGGTTATTATTGGTGATAAAGAACATTTTACATCAAAGACTTATTCCCATCACTTCAATACTGATGAATTCATAAACAATTTTTCAAAAATAAAATAAAAAAATGTAGACTAGTTCTACATTTTTATAATTAAATTAACTTTTCAACAGCCTCTTTAAAATCACGACCACGACTTTCAAAATCAGGATATTGATCCCAAGAAGCACAAGCCGGACTTAATAAAATAACATCTCCTTCATCAGATAAAGTGTAAGCAACCTTAACAGCTTCACTTAATTTTTCGACTACGACACAATCAATACCTAAAGAATCAGCAAATTCTTTAATTCTATTTTTAGTTTCACCAAAAGCTGCAATTCCTTTAACATGAGTCAGAGAATCTCCTAATTCCTCAAAAGAATGACCACGATCAAGTCCTCCTAGTAATAAAATAACTGGTTTACTAAATGACGATAGTGCAACTTTAGTTGAAACAACATTAGTTGATTTTGAATCATTGTAAAATTCACGATTATTTAATTTTTTAACATATTCAAGACGGTGTTCAACACCACTAAACTTATTTAAAACTTCTTTAATCATAGAATTAGTTACACCAAATTCTTTAGCCGCAATAATAGCGCACATAATATTTTCATAATTATGATTGCCTTTAACTCTAATATCATTTAGATTTATAATCAATTCACCATCATAATAAATGGCATCTTTTTCAATATAAGAATTACCTTTTAAATTACTTGAAAAATATATTTTACGAGGTTTAATATCCCCTACTGTTTCCTTATCTGCCATATTAATAATAACAATATCTTCTTCTTTTGAATTGTCAAATATCATTAATTTGTGATTAACATAATTATCATATGTTTTAAAGAAATCTAAATGAGTTTCCGTTAAGTTTGTTATAACTCCAATATTGGGTTTAAAGTTTTTAAAATCGTGCAGTTGCTG
>DUPI01000006.1 GCA_012838395.1 Mollicutes bacterium | reverse complement strand
CAATTAGATATAGATATACAAAAAAAGAATTATATAAAAGGAAAAGTTAAAGTAACAGAAGATAAACAAGTATTATTTACAACTATTCCTTATGAAAAGGGTTGGTCTATTTTAGTAGACGGTAAAAAGGTTGATTATCATTCGATTTTTGATGCTTTTATTGGATTAGACTTATCTGTTGGTGAACATGAAGTTGAATTTAAATTTGTACCGCCTTTATTTAAATTAGGACTTGTTATTTCATTGATATCAGCTATCTTGTTTGGTATATATATGAAGTTTGAGAACAAGATTATTAAATTTATCATAGGTATTTACTTTGGATGTGAAGAAATAATAAATTATTTAATAGCAGGTGGTTTAACTACTGTCGTTAGTATAGGATCTTATGGTATCTTTACTAAATTGTTAAATATTAATTATATTATTAGTACCATTTTATCTTTTGTTTTAGCTGTTACTTTTGCATATTTAGTTAATAAGATATTTGTCTTTAAAACAGAGTTTAAAAATAAAGAGATGGTTTTGCATGAAACTTATCAATTTTTCAAATATCGAATATTATCACTATTAATTGATGTCATGTTAATGATATTGTTTGTAGAAATGTTGCATATTAATGATTTAATTGCTAAAATAATAGTTCAGGTAGTAATTGTTATTGCTAATTACTTTTTTAGTAAAATATTTATTTTCAAAAAACAAGTTAATTAGACTTTTATAACTAGAAGTGAGTGAGAGCATAATGTTAAATAAAAATATTCGGAATTTTTCTATAATAGCGCATATTGACCATGGCAAAAGTACTTTGGCTGATCGCATCTTGGAAATAACTGGTGCAGTAACAGAGCGAGAGCGCCAGTCACAGTTGCTTGATAGTATGGATATTGAGCAGGAACGCGGAATTACAATTAAATTAAATGCTGTTCAACTAAAATATCATTACCAAGATGAGGACTACACTTTGCATTTAATTGATACACCAGGACATGTTGATTTTAGTTATGAAGTTTCTCGTAGTTTAGCAGCTTGTGAAGGTGCAATATTGGTAATCGATGCAGCTCAAGGAATTGAAGCTCAGACATTAGCTAATCTTTATCTAGCTCTTAATAATAACTTAACAATTATTCCCGTGATCAATAAAATTGATTTACCAAATGCCGATCCAGAAAGGGTTAAGCAAGAATTAATTGATCTACTAGGATTTAGCGAAGATGAAATTTTATTAGTTAGTGCTAAGGCGGGAATTGGAATAAAAGAACTAGTTGAGGCTGTTATTGAAAGAGTGCCATCGCCAAGTGGAGATATAAACGCTCCAACTAAAGCTTTAGTTTTTGATAGTTATTATGATTCTTATCGTGGTGTTATTCCGCTTATAAGAGTAATCGATGGTAAAATAAAAACTGGTGATAATATTTTAATGATGGCTAACGGAAATAATTATTCGGTAGTGTCATTAGGGGTTTATAGTCCATTTGAAGTTAATAGGAATGAACTCGTTGCTGGTGAAGTAGGTTTTTTAAGTGCGAGTATCAAAAGTATTGATGACGTTAAAGTTGGAGATACAATAACTTTAAAGGATAATAGAGCAGGTAAACCTTTGCCTGGTTATAAACCAATGAAACCAATGGTTTTTTGTGGATTATACCCGATTGAAACTTCTAAATATGAGGAATTGCGAGAAGCTTTAGAAAAACTAAAACTTAATGATGCAGCCTTAGAATTTGAACCTGAAACATCAAAAGCGTTAGGATTTGGCTTTCGTTGTGGTTTTTTAGGGCTTCTCCATATGGAAATAATTGAAGAACGTATTGAGCGGGAGTTTAAAATTGATTTAATTGCAACTTCTCCGTCGGTTATTTACGAAGTTATTCAAACTGATGGCAGTAAAATTATGGTTGATAGTCCTGCCAAAATGCCTGAACAAGTTAAAATATCAGATATTAAGGAACCATATATTCGAACCAATATATTTGTTCCAAGTGAATATATTGGACCAATTATGGAACTTTGTCAAAATAAACGTGGAAATTATGTATCAATGGAATATGTTGATCAAACTCGTGTTAATATTCATTATGAAATACCGCTATCCGAAATTGTTTATGACTTTTTTGAAAAATTAAAATCTAGTACAAAAGGATATGCATCCTTTGATTATGAATTAATTGGTTATAAAAGTAGTAAGTTAGTAAAGATGGATATTTTACTTAATGGGGAACCTGTAGATGCCTTAAGTATTATTGTTCATAAGGATTTTGCTTATAAACGCGGGAAAGTTATTGTTGAAAACTTGCGCAAAATTATACCAAGACAACAATTCGAAGTTCCAATTCAAGCAGTTATTGGCAGTAAGGTCATTTCTAGGGCTGATATCAAAGCAATGCGTAAAAATGTTTTGGCCAAATGTTATGGTGGAGACGTTTCGCGTAAACGAAAATTATTAGAAAAACAAAAGGAAGGTAAGAAGCGTATGAAAATGGTTGGTAGTGTTGAAATACCGCAAGAAGCTTTCTTGTCTGTCCTTAGTTTAGATGAAGATTAGGAGAGATATGGTGAAGAAGGTAAGAACAAGATTTGCGCCATCACCAACTGGATATATGCATGTTGGTAATTTACGAAGTGCGATATTTGCGTACTTAGTAGCTAAACACTATGATGGTGATTTTATATTAAGAATTGAAGATACTGATCAAACTAGACAAGTTGAAGGCGCTGTTGATTTTATTTATGATACTTGTAATTTGTGTGGTTTAATACCTGATGAAGGACCCCTTAATGGTGGTAATTATGGTCCGTATACTCAAAGCGAAAGATTAGAAACTTATAAAAAGTATGCTGAACAATTAGTATCCCTTGATAAAGCTTATTATTGTTTTTGTAGTGAAGAAAGATTAGAAGAAATTAGAAAATTAGCTGATCTCAATAAGGTGCCTTTTCTTTATGATGGCCATTGTAAAAAACTTACTCAAGAAGAAATAAATGCGAAAATTACTAATGGTGAAAAATATGTTATTAGACAAAAAATGCCTAATTCAGGAGTAAGCATCTATCATGATATTGTTTATGGTGAAATGAGTTTTGAAAACAAATTATTAGAAGATCAAATATTATTAAAATCAGATGGTTTCCCAACTTATAATTTCGCTAATGTTGTTGATGATCATTTAATGGAAATTAGTCATGTTATTAGAGGAAATGAATACTTGACATCAACGCCTAAATATAATCATTTATACGATGCCTTTGGATGGGAAAAACCAGTTTATATTCATTTACCAATGGTAGTTGATTTTGATATGAAAAAATTAAGTAAACGCCATGGAGCAGCTTCATTTATGGACTTATATGAAAGTGGATATTTACCTGAAGGTGTTGTTAATTATTTATCGCTCTTAGGATGGAGTCCCGAAACAACAGATGAAATTTTTACACTTGAGGAATTAATTAAAATTTTTAATCCAACTAGAATTAATAAATCACCGGCTGTTTACGATGTTAAAAAGCTTAATTGGGTTAATGCTCATTATATAAAGAAAATGGAACTTAATGAATTAATAAAAATTACTGTTCCTCATTTAAAAGAAGCTTATGATTTATCAGATAAAACGGATAACTGGGTTAATCATTTAGTTAAAATTTATCAAAATCATATTTCATATGGAAAAGAAATTGTTGAAGTGACTGATTTGTTTTTCAAAAAGGATATTTTATTAGATAATGAATGTAAAGAGTTTATGAAAGAAGAAAAAACAAAAGAAGTTATCATATCTTTTTCTAAACATATTAATCAAATTAGTGACTGGACGATAGACAATATAATTTCGGCTATTAATAGCACTAAAGATGGAGTTGGTGTTAAAGGAAAGATGCTTTACATGCCGATTAGAATAATGGTTAGTGGTCAAATGCATGGGCCAGAATTACCAGACACTATTTATTTGCTTGGTCAAGAAACAGTGATAAATCGTTTGGATGGTATTAGTTCGATGTAAAGTGTTATCTTAAAACAAAAAATAAAAGAAGCATTCGATTGCTTCTTTTGTTTTTTTATATTCTTTAAAATTTCTTTATAACTTTTTTCTTTACATATTGTTTTGCTGGTTGTTGTAATTTAATATCCTCTAACATCACGTTAACACAAGCAATGTCTTCTATTGACTCTGAACCAGTCGCAATAACTTCGTCTTTATATGGGATTGTTTTTTCTTCTAACTGTTGATAACTACCATATAAATTTTCATCTTGATTATTTAGTGTGTGTAAATAATTGTTAAGATTTTCTCGAATGCTTATATAAAAACATTTTTTACACCCAAGATCAATACACCCTTGGCATCTGTCAATAGCTTCAATTAAACCAAGAGCCCCTATGTTTATCAGTTCATCTACATCTAAATTGATGTCCTCTTGAAATTCATTCGCTAAATTGATTACTGTTTTTAGACTGTGTTTAATTAATAAATCTCTTGCATAAAGGTTACCTTGTTTTTTTTCAGTGATTAATTTTTTTGTTTCTTCTTTTGTTAAATCCGGATAACTCATTATTTCCTCAATGTATTTAGACAAATATACCACTCCCCAACTACAATCTGAATGTCTAATTTCACAAATCACACCATTATTATACAATATATTTATTAATTGTCAACCCAAAAAAACAAATAGACTTTTTGTGTTTAATTATATAAGGTAACTTGTAAAATGTGATATAATATTTTTTAGAGGTGTCATATGAAAAGAAAGGACATTACTTATTTAATAATTTTAATTTTGACAGGGCTAATGATAATTTTGGTTACAGTGGGCCCTAATAATATTTATGGTTCAGAAACAGATT
>DUPI01000044.1 GCA_012838395.1 Mollicutes bacterium | reverse complement strand
TTTACCTTTTGGCATTAAGTATATCATCATTATAACTATATATAATGGCTTCCATTCCCCGATTAATTCTATTGTAGCGCTTAATTTCCTTAAATTCTTTATCGCTAAAGTAAATGTTTTTCATATTATTTCTCCTTCTGTAAATCATTTATAAAACAATAATATCCTATATTAAAACATATTTTCATTTTAAAAGATTATACTAAAGCTTATATCCAAAAATTAAATAAATATCGCTAACTATGAGCATGAGTAATTAAGAAAAAAGCTGTACTGTCTAATTCACTAATTCCTTCTTTTAATATAAAATAATCACGATTAGAAACAACACACATTAATATCTTTGACCCATTATTACTGTATCCACCTATAGAATTTATTTCGGTAACCTTCAACCCTAAATCATAGAAAATAAAATCTTTAACCAACTCTTGTTCTTGAGTAACAATATAAAATATTTTATTCGAATAGTTACCAATTAATATTTTATCAGTTGATATTCCTCTAATATATAATATCAACACAGCATACAAGATTTTTTCAAAACCAATGGCAACCCCACCACTTATTACAATAATAACATTTACCACAAAATTAGCTGTTCCAATTGTTAAACCGAAATATTTATGAATAATGTGGTTAATAATATCACTTCCACCAGTTGTATAGCCAAGCTTGTAAATTGTTCCAGAGGCAAGACCGGTAATAACAGCTCCAAAAATAATAAATACTAATAAATCTTTATTATCTATATTTAATGATATTATATAATCTCTAATCGGAATTGTTAATTGAATAAATAAGGGATACACAAGAGATCCATATAATGATTTTACAATTTTTTCTTTTCCTAAAAATATATATCCTAATATTAAAACAGTAACGTGCATTATTAAAACAGTTATTGAAGGATTAATTTTTAATAAATAATTAAAAATAACAGCCACACCACTACTACCACCGGTAACCATATTAAATGGTAAAAAGAAAACATTAAATGCTATAGCTATGATTAAAGTTGAAATTGTTACTATTACATACTCTTTCAACACTTGTTTATAGTTCATTTTAAGCACCGCCTTTTACCTCATAGGCATCAGTTACAATAAAAAAAGCATCTTGATCAATATTATTAATTCCTTCTTTCAATTTAAAATAATTTTTAACTGAGACAACACAAAAAATAACATTTTTAGAAGTGTCACCATAACCACCACGACCACTTAAAATAGTTACTCCTTGGTGTAAATTATTTAAAATATAATTTTTAACCTCATCTTCCTTTTTAGTTACAATATAAAAAGCTTTATTATCAGAAATACCCAAGATTATTTTGTCAGTTACAATGCCATAAATATAGATAAATAAAATAGCATACATAGTATTAATAATTCCAAATACAAAAACTCCTGATAAAATGATAAGACCATCGACAATCAAAAAGGCATTTCCAACTGATATTTTAAATATTTTAGAAACAATATTAGCCGCTATATCAGTACTACCAGCACTAAAGCCATTTTTAATAATCAGCCCAATTGAAACCCCGGTTAAAACAGCCGCAAAAACCATATTTAAGATCATGTCATTACTATTCAAATTAATTACATTACTGATGTTAGAAGTTAAACTTATAAATATCGGATATGATATAGCACCAATAATTGAATGAACAGTCGCTCGCCTACCTAGCGCTAAATAACTTGCTACCACTAAAAAAGCATTGATAATTAAAATTAAAACACTAGGGTTGATGACTTCTTTAAACATAACCGCTATACCACCAACTCCACCAGTTACAATATTATTTGGTAATAAAAATAAATTAAAAGTTGAAGTAAAAACGATCATTGAAAAAATAAAAATCAAGTATCGATAAATATAGGTTTTTATTGTCTTTACTTTCTTCATAAACTACCTCCAATTAATACATATAGTATACCATATTCCGATGTTTTTAGATAGAAAAAAAGCCATATAGGCTTTTATCTTAATTGTTCTTTAACTTTTGCTTGAGCAGCTGCTAAACGAGCAATTGGTACTCTAAATGGTGAACAAGAAACGTAGTCTAGTCCAACACGATGGCAAAATTCAACACTTGATGGTTCTCCACCATGTTCTCCACAAATACCTAATTTAATATCAGGTCTTGTTTCTTTACCTTTTTTAACAGATATCTCAACTAATTTACCAACACCATTTTGATCTAGTTTAGCAAATGGATCATTTTCAAAAATATTTTTATCATAATAATGATCTAGGAATTTAGAAGCATCATCTCTTGAAAAACCATAAGCCATTTGTGTTAAATCGTTAGTTCCAAAACTAAAGAATTCTGCTTCCTTAGCAATTTCATCTGATAAAAGAGCAGCTCTTGGAATTTCAATCATTGTTCCAACGCTATATTTTAAATCAACATTAGATTCTTTAATTATTTCATCAGCTGTTTGAACAACTAACTTTTTAATATATTCTAATTCCTTTAATTCAGTAATTAATGGAATCATAATTTCTGGAACAACGTTCATTCCTTCTTTATTAACATTTATTGCCGCTTCGATTATAGCTCTAGTTTGCATTACAGCTATTTCTGGATAAGTAACTGCTAAACGACAACCACGATGCCCCATCATAGGATTAAATTCCTTTAATGATTCAATTCTATCTTTTAAGGCTTGGAAAGTCATACCTAAAGATTCCGCTAATGGTTTAATTTCATCATCAGTATGAGGTAAAAATTCATGTAAAGGAGGATCTAAGTAACGAACTGTTACCGGCATATCATTCATTACCCTAAAGATTTGTTCGAAATCATTTCGTTGCATAGGTAATATTTTAGCCAAAGCCTCTTCCCTTTTTTCTATACTATCAGCCACAATCATTTGTCTAACAGCAAAGATTCTATCTTCATCAAAGAACATATGCTCAGTACGACATAAACCAATTCCTTCAGCCCCAAATTTTATAGCATGATTGGCATCTCTTTCGTTATCAGCATTCGCTCTTACTTTCATTGTTCTGATGTTATCAGCCCAACTCATAAACTCTTCAAATTCTCCACTTATTTCCGGTTCAACAGTTTCAATTTTTTCTCCATAAACTAAACCAGTAGAACCATCTAATGAAAGATAGTCACCTTCGCGGAATACTAAACCATCTTTAGTTGTTAAAACTTTTTCCTCTTCATTAAGAGTTAAAGTTTCACAACCACTTACACAACATCTTCCCATTCCACGAGCAACAACAGCTGCATGAGAAGTCATACCTCCACGAAGTGTTAAAATACCTTTAGCATCATTCATTCCTTGAATATCTTCAGGAGAAGTTTCTAATCTAACAAGTAAAGCATCTTCACCCCTAGCAACAGCTTCGCTTACATCTTCCGCTGTAAAATAAATTTTCCCGGTAGCCGCACCAGGTGATGCTGCAAGTCCCTTAGCTATAGATTTCGCCTTACTTAAAGCATCTTTATCAAAATCTGGATGTAATAGTTGATCTAATTGGTTTGGATCTACTTTCAAAACAGCTTCTTCTTTACTAATCATACCTTCTTTAACTAAATCAACTGCTATTTTTAAAGCTGCAGGGGCAGTTCTTTTTCCGTTTCTTGTTTGAAGCATAAATAATTTGCCATTTTCAATAGTAAACTCCATATCTTGCATATCTTTATAATGATTTTCTAATATTTTAGCATATTTAGTGAACTCTTCATATATTTCAGGCATCTTATCTTTTAATGTACTAATTGGTTCAGGTGTACGAATACCAGCAACAACATCTTCACCTTGAGCATTAATTAAATATTCACCGTAAAGTTCATTTTCACCAGTAGCTGGATTTCTTGTAAAGGCAACTCCTGTACCACAATCATCACCACTGTTTCCATAAACCATTTCTTGAATATTAACCGCAGTTCCCCAAGAACTTGGAATATCATGCATTCTGCGATAAATTATAGCACGTTCATTATTCCATGATCTAAAAACAGCAGTAACTGATTCAATTAATTGTTCTTTTGGATCTTGTGGAAAATCAGTACCTGATAATTCCTTATATGCATCTTTAAATTTCATCGTCACTTCATACATATCTTCAGCCGTTAATTCAGTATCTAAAGAAACT
Source organism: Mollicutes bacterium (assembly GCA_012838395.1). Classification (GTDB taxonomy): domain Bacteria; phylum Bacillota_I; class Bacilli_A; order RF39; family UBA660; genus DUPI01. The sequence goes on along the minus strand of DUPI01000044.1, from coordinate 3,093 downwards.
CCTTTTTCAACTTTAATTTCATCTAATAAACGGTCAAAAGAAGACTTTGGATATCCTTTTACAACATCAGCAAACATTTGGATAAAACGACGATATGAATCATAAATAAAACGGGGGTTATTAGTTGCTTTAGCAAAACCTTCAGCAACTTGATCATTCAGTCCTAAATTAAGAACTGTATCCATCATTCCTGGCATACTAGCTCTTGCTCCACTTCTAACTGATACTAATAATGGATTATTAGTATCTCCCATTCTTTTACCAGTTGTTTCTTCTAGCTTAGCAAGTTGATCGAAAATTTCTTTTTCAATGTCACTACTTATAACCTTTTCATCTTCATAATATTTGTTACAAGCTTCAGTAGTAATGGTAAATCCTCTTGGAACAGGCAATCCAATTGCAGTCATTTCTGCTAGATTTGCACCCTTCCCACCTAATAAATTTTTCATGTCTTTGTTTCCTTCATTAAAGGCATAAACATATTTTGTCAAGATATCTATCCTCCTTATTTTTAACACAAAATTATTATATCAAATAAGCCTTTTTTAAACAAGAAAAAAAACTAAAATTGTCAATTTTTAACTTTATTTCTCCTTAAAACATTATCTAAATAACATTTACCACACAAGGATTCGTAAGTTACATTATTTTCTCCATCAATCGCCACTTGATCACCATCACTTACAAATTTATCATTAACTTTTCTAGCATTAAACTTAGCACGTTTACCACAACGACAAATAGTCACTAATTCTTCTAGTTCATCAGCCAATTCAAACAAACGCTTATTTCCTGTAAAAAAGTTAGTTTGAAAATCAGATCTTAAACCATAACAAATAATAGGAACATCTTCGATTTTAGAAATAGCCCATAATTCTGTCACTTGATCTCCTATTAAAAACTGAGCTTCATCAACCAATATACAAGAAATATTACTATAATCAATATTATAGTCTTTTAAACTTTCATCTGGTCTTAATAAAATATCAACTTCTCTTTGTAAACCAATACGAGATACAAGCATTTTATCACCTTTAGTATCAACACTTGGTTTAACCACCAATACTTGATGACCTCGCTCCTCGTAGTTATGTGCGACTTGCATAAGTGCAGTACTTTTACCGGAATTCATCGCACCATAACGAAAATATAATTTAGCCATTATTATTACCTCCTCTTTCAGCTCTGGGATGATTCTTACGATATACTTCCCTTATTTTATCATTTGATATATGTGTATATATTTGAGTTGTACTTAAATTACTATGACCAAGTAATTCTTGAACAACTTTCAACTCAGCTCCACCATTTAACATATGAGTAGCAAAAGTATGTCTAATAACATGGGGACTTATTTTTTTACTAAGGCTTGATTTTTTTACTGTCTCATCAATTACTAATCGAACCCCTCTATCACTTAAATTACCACCATTTTTATTAATCAAAAGATAATCACTATCTTTTCCTTTTAATAATTTTAACCTAGTGTCATTTATATAATCCAATAAAATTTCTTTTAAAATCTTACCAAATATCACATATCTTTCTTTACTTCCTTTTCCCATTACTTTAATAGTTGAATCATAAAAATTAATATCATTAACTTTTATATTTACTAACTCACTAACTCGAATACCAGTTGAATAAAGCAACTCAATAATTAACTTATTACGATGCCCCAAAGGAGTATTAGAATTAGGAACTTCCAATAAATCTTCAAGTTCATTAATATGCAAAAAAGTAGGAAGTTTTTTATCTTCCTTCGGATTACTAATTAAGGTCATGGGATTTTTATCAATAACTTTATTCATCAATAAAAACCTAAAGAAGGAACGAAGCGTACTTATATGGCGGCTAATTGATTTTTTAGTATATTTTTTATTATATAATTCAGTTAAATATCCCCGGATAATAGAATAATCTACTTGATTAATATTAACAGTTTGGCTATTATTTAAAAACAAGAGAAATTGATCTAAATCTTTAGTATAAGCTTCAACCGTATGTTCAGAATAGTTCTTTTCATCTGCAATATAATCAATAAATTCTTCCTTTAGCCTATCCATATTATCACCATATTAATTTTAACATAAAAAAAGAGTAAAATCTATTACTCATTTCTTTTCAATATTAATTTTTTAGGTTCTTCAGACTTACCTAATCCATCAAATATTTTATCATCATCTACTAACGTTTCTAATTGTTCTAAATCATAATATCTTGTTATTTCATCACGATCAGTTAAAGTATTTAAAAATGGGTCATCTGTTGATAATTTAAGTTGATTATTTCTTGCTTTATGATTTTTATTCAAAACACTTTCTTGAGTACGACTTTTAATACTATTTAAACTAATTTTAGCTTCATCATTAATCACTGTTTTGTTATATTCAGTAATTCCAAAAATATAATCTCTAATAACTCGATAATTTCTTAAGTGTTCATAAATTTCTTGCTCTCGATATATTTTATCTTCATATAAATATTCTTCTAACAACTTATGTAATCTTTTATTAACATAATGATTTTCAACCATATAGCGATAAAAACGTCCTTTTTGAATATTAGTCATAAAATGATTATAAAATTTTTTGTATTCAGGAGTAACATCAACATTAGTTTTTCTTTCTTTAGCATATTGCTTCAATACATCTAAATCCTTATAAGCGATTTTTAAATACCGCTCCTTTTTATTTTCTTTATATTTAATATGAAATTTAGGATGAGACACATCATATCCAAATATTAAATTCATATCTTCTAACAGCTCTTCTTCATTATTATAATTAAGTGTTATCATATCAATCGCACTTAATACATAATTAGTTTTGCCGCGCTCTAATTCATCACCAAAATAATTCTTAATAAGAAACTCTTCTCGAGTTGGTATATCTTTTAATACAAAGTTATACCTTCTTTTTACTGCTTTACTCATCAACCCACCTCACAACTAACCACATTATACCTAAAAATCATTATTATTGCAATTGTTTTAAGTAAACCAAAAGTATAGAGAACGTTATCAATTAATCACATTTATCCATACTTTTTATTAACATCATTAAATTATAACTTTAAAAGTACGCACGCACA
>DUPI01000043.1 GCA_012838395.1 Mollicutes bacterium | reverse complement strand
TCCTCATTAAAATTTCAAATGTATATAATGCCTGAGGAAACAGTGTTAGTATCAGGCTTATTTGAAAGAATTGGAATTGATGGAAGTTGTTACACAATCAAATTAAATGGTAATAAAATAAAAAAAGAAGTGGAATTAAAAAACCATGAAGATGCGGTTGGTTTTTTAATTAAAGAATTGATTGAAAACAAAATAGTATCATCTTTAGATGAAATTGAAGCTGTAGGCCATCGAGTTGTTCACGGCGGAGATAAGTATGCCGAGTCTGTAATTATAACTGATGAGGTATTAAGCGATATTGAAAAACTTTATCCGCTCGCACCACTTCATAATCCTGCTAATGTTTTAGGAATTAAAGCCTTTCAAAAAAATATTCCGAATGCGGTTGCAATTGGAGTTTTTGATACAGCGTTTCATCAAACCATGGAAGAAAAAGATTTTTTATACGGAGTTCCATATGAGTGGTATACAGAGTATAAGGTAAGAAAATATGGTTTCCATGGAACAAGTCATAAATTTTTAGCTAATAGAATGATGGAAATTTTAAATAAAAAAGATGCAAAAATAATTACTTGTCACTTAGGTAATGGTGGAAGTATAAGTGCTATTAAAGATGGTAAATGTATCGACACATCAATGGGATTTACACCTAATGCTGGAATTATAATGGGAACTCGTTCGGGTGATATTGATGTGACAATTATTCCGTATATTATGGAGCAAACTGGAAAAACTTTAGATGAGGTTATTAATGCCTTAAATAAAGAAAGTGGTTTTTTAGGAATTTGTGGAATTAGCAGCGATTCAAGAGATGTTGAAGAAGGAATACTTAAAAATAACGAAAGATGTATTTTAACTCATAAAATGTTTGTTAAAAGTGTAGTTAGTTATATTGCTAGTTATTATGTTGCACTTGGAGGTGCTGATGCTATTTGTTTTTCAGCAGGTATAGGTGAAAATTCTATAATAGTAAGAAAAGATATAATTAATTCTTTAAATACTTTAGGTATTAAATTAGATGAAGAAGCAAATAATGGTAGAGGAAAAGAAGCGCTTATAACTGCTAATGATTCAAAAACACCTTGTTATGTTATACCAACTGATGAAGAATTAATGATTGCAAGGGATACGTTTAATTTAGCAAAATAGGAAGTGTGATAAAATGGGTCGTAAAAAAATCAAACAAATTTACAGGAAGATCAAACAATATAATACAATAGTTATTGCTAGGCATATTGGACCTGATCCAGATTCAATATCTAGTCAAATAGCGTTAAGGGATGTTATTTTAAATACCTTTCCTAACAAAAAGGTTTATGCAGTTGGTTACCCAGCATCTAAATTTAAATATTTAGGGTCTTTAGACAAATTTCATGATGAAATGTATGAAGATTCGTTATTAATTGCTGTTGATGTTCCAGGCAAAGCACGTGTTGATGGAGTTAATCCTGATTTATTTAAGGAAACAATTAAAATAGATCACCATCCCTTTGTTGAAGAGTTTTGTAATATTGAATGGATTGATGATACAGCCAGTAGTACAGCTCAAATGATAATTGAATTAATTTTTAAAACCAAGCTTAAAATCACTAAAGAAGCAGCTGAAAAATTATTTGTTGGTGTGATTGCTGATACGAATCGCTTTTTATTTTATTACACTACAACCAAAACACTAGAGTTAATCTCAAAATTAATTAAGAAAACAAATATAGACTTTACAAATTTATATGAAAACCTATATTTAAGACCCCTTAAAGAAGTTAAATTTCAAGGCTATATTATAAATAATCTTCAAGTTACTGAAAATGGACTTGGATATATTAAATTATCTGATGAAATATTAAAAGAATATGGCGTTGACCCAGCTTCATCGGGGAATATGGTTAATGATTTTAATTATATTGAAGAAATGGTTGCTTGGGTTATTTTATCAGAAGATCGTAATACCAATAATATCCGTGGTTCGATTAGATCAAGAGGACCAATCATTAATGAAGTGGCTACCCATTATAATGGTGGTGGTCATATATATGCTAGTGGTGTTCGTCTTAAAAGTGATGAGGAAGCAGATTCTCTTATTAAAGAATTAGACCAAGTTTGTTTAGAATATAAACAAAAAGGTTCTGCAGAAAGTAACCTTGATGAACTTAAATTAGAAGGAAAATAAAATATTTTAAAGTGGGCAAAAAAAAGTTTTTTTACTCACTTTTTTTATGGAATAATAATATTAGATTCTTCTTTATCATTTGGATAAATAAGAGGTAAGAGTCCAACAACGATTACTAATATTAATTGAATATAATCAATAAAATAAAACGATTAATAGTAGTAATTGTTCTAGCATTATCTTTATCAAAAAGTGGTTTTTCACCTAAAAGAATTAATTTTTCATTATAAGTTAACAATACAGACGTAATAACTGTAAAAATAAAAACTATTGAAACAAACATATTAATATCTAGTAATTTGACTTCTTTTTCTTTCATAAGCATACCTTTATAAATTATATAATTAAATTATTAAATAATGACAATGTATAAACCTAAAAAAAGTAATCATAATAAAATTAAGGAGGCATCTATGAAACATTTAAAAATAATTGTTGGCACTTTAGCAGTAATGCTATTGGCTTTGGTTGGGTGTAGTATTAATGATTTGAGTAATACACCAACAAAACAAACGGAATTGTTTTTTAATAAGTACCAGACTCTTGATCAAAGTGTTTTAGATGATTTAAATCATGTAGTTGCTGCAGAAACGCAGTTTAATACTGAACAACGAGAAAGATATAAGGAACTGATGAAGAAACATTATCAAAATTTAACATATAAAATAAAAGATGAAGAAGTAAATGGTAATACGGCTGTTGTAATTGGAGAAATTGAAGTAACTGATTATGCAAATGTGTTGCGTGATTCAGAATCTTATTTGTCAGAAAATCCTCAAGAATTTCAAAATGACTTAGGGGAATATGATGTTACTTTATATTCAGAATATAGATTGAATAAATTAGAAGAAGCCAAAGACAAGGTTAAATATACTTTGGGAGTGTAGGTATTAAAAAGATTAGACATGCTATGTGGACGGGATTGACAGTTGATCTAATTGGTATAATTTCGAGTATTATCATTGTTTTGTTGTTTTTCGGATCTTAAATATGTATAATGATACTAGGTGATTGTATGGAAAGAATACAAAAGGTAATAGCTAACTATGGATATTGCTCGAGAAGAAGGGCTGAAGAACTTTTGGTATCAGGTAAAGTAAAAGTTAATGGTCAAGTAATTACTAAACTCGGTTTTAAAGTTGGAACAAAAGATGTTATTGAAGTAGAGGGTCATATTTTAGAACAAGAAGAAAAAGAATATGTTTTACTTAATAAACCAAGAGGGGTTATTACGACCACCAGTGATGATAAAAACCGTAAAACGGTTGTTGATCTTATTCCTAGTAATAAACGTCTCTATCCAGTGGGTCGATTAGACTATGATACAACAGGATTATTAATTTTAACGAATGATGGTGAACTTGCTAATTTACTTATGCACCCTAAATACAAAATAGAAAAAATTTATGTAGCCAAAATTAAAGGAATATTAAGTGTAGCTAGTATAAAAATGCTTGAAAAAGGTATTTTAATAGACGGAGTTAAAACATCTAAAGCGAAAGTTAAAGTGCGTAGGATTGATAAAAAAAACAATACTAGTATTGTTGAATTGACTATTCATGAAGGAAAAAATCATCAAGTAAAAAAGATGTTCTCAGCTGTGGGACATGAAGTTCTAAAATTAAAAAGAGAAAATTTAGCGTTTTTAACTTTAGCAGGCTTAAAATCAGGCGAATATAGAAACTTAAATAAAAAGGAAGTAAAAAAACTGTATAATGAAGTATTAAATAGGAAGTGATGAAAGATGAGGGAATATATTGATAATTTAACAGGATTATACAATTTGTTTTATTTAAAAGAAAATTATAGTAAATATATAGAAAAAAGGGAAAAGTGTTATTTAATTTCAATTGATTTAAAAAAATTAAAATATATAAATGATAATTTCGGACATGATGCCGGTGATAAAAGTCTTATAACATTTGCTAATAGTCTCCTTAGTGTTTTTAAGAATTCGTTAATTATTAGAAGAAGTGGCGATGAGTTTGTTATTTTAACGGAATTGAAGCATAATCAAATTATTGAAAATTTGAAAATAGTGGACCAGAGATTATTAGAAGAATATCAAAAGGGAAAAATTCCGATTGGATTTAATTTTAATTGTGGCATTAAATCATGCGATAATAACTTAGAGGAAACTATGTATAAATCTGATATTACTATGTATGAAGCCAAAAACAATGATAAATTTTACGAGGATTATCGAGATGAATTTTTATTAAAAATTCAATGTCGTGAAGCATTTATTCAAAAAATAGATAAATTAATAGAAAATAATTTGATTACCTACGCTGTTCAAAAAATATTTGACATAGATGGTAAAACACCTTTAATTAGTCAAATATATTCTCGTGATAGTGATGGGTTATCGATTTTTTCAAATGATAAGTTTAAAACTTTAAAAATCAATTATCGAATTAAGCGAATTGATGTTAGTAGCATTCAAAATTTGCTGAAAAATATAATTCCTACACTTGACGGTAATATAAGATGTATGATTAATGTTCATTATGACACCTTGTTGTCAAGAGAGTGTAATTTTATTAACTTGATAAAAGGTCTTCAAGAAGAGAACAATTATAGTTTTCAAAATATAATTTTAAGTATCACCGTATCAGGCTGCATCGATAATTTTTATAAATTAATTGATATTATTATTGAATTAAGGAAAATTGGATTTTCTATTTGTATTGATGATTTAAATTTTAGTGAGAATGATATTGTATTGTCCATAGTATCGGTTACTGATATTGACTATGTTAATATTCATAAAAAGGTATTAGTAAAAGCTATAAATGAAAAAAAATATAATACGGTATTAGAGTATGTTATTAAATTGTTATTAGATTTAAACATAACTCCTATATTTGTTAATGTAGAAAGTCTTGCTGAAGTCGAGTTTATAAAAAATATAAGTGATAAATGTTTAATTAGGGGATTTGTGTATTCTGAAGAAAAAAAATTAAAAAAATAGTAACTAAATTTTAGTTACTATTTTAATTAATTTACTCAACCCACTCAATGGCATCAGTGGGACAAGAGTCAATTGCCTCTTGAACACTTTCTATTTGATTTTCTGTTACTTCATCAACAATTACACGGGCTACTTCTTCAACAACAAAAACGTCACTAATAATTGATTCACACAAACCACATGCAATACAATTTTCTTCTATTATCTTTACTTTCTTCATAAATCCTCCTATATTCATTATAGTTAAAAAAGATTTAAAATGCAATATAATGTTTAAAAAACTTCTAAATTGTGATATCATAGTAGTAGTTGATGAGGTGTTATTATGGGTAGTCGAATGGAAAAATATTATAGAACTAATAGTAATATCAAAAGTCGCAGTCTTAAAAACGAAAAATTGTATCGTACAATTTATGATGTTGGAGAATATACTAATATTGAGGGAATTGCGAGTATTGAGAAAACCAATCAAATTGATTTAACACAAATTCAAGAATTATTAAAAAGTGCTCAAAAAAAACAAAAACCAGACATGCACGAATCAATGCTTACAAAAAAAGAACCTCTTAATGTAGGAATTTCATTAATGGAAGATGAAGAGAAAATTTACGACATTAGAGATGTTTTAAATAAAGCAAAAATGGAGCGTGGCGAAAAGCCAGAAGATTATCGCCAATTAAATAACACCCAATATGATATATTAAAAAAGATAAGATTAGATGAACCAGTTGAAGAACAAGAGTTGAAAGAGTTAATTAATACTATTACTAATACTAGTATGTTAAATAAATTAGAAGATAGAGAGTTGAGTTTAAATTTATTATCTTCTCTTCAAGCTGGTGAAGAGACAATGATTAGAGAGCGTGAACAAGCTGATAATGAGGAAGAAGTTAAAGATGTAGAAAAAACTGATAGCAATATTGATAAAATTGATAGATCATTCTTTACTTCCAGTTTTAATTTTTCTGATGATGACTTTGAAGATTTGAAAGATATTAAAAAAACTTTAAAGAAAAATAATTTTATGATTAAAGCTTTAACATTTTTAATAACGGTTATCATAATATCAGCAGCAGTTTATATTGTATATAATTTTTATAAACCATAATAAAAGATAGAAAGCAACATAGTAGTTGTTTTTTTATTACTGCATACATTGTAAGAAGTTGTAGTTTTAATTGCAATCTTTTTTTTAATGAGATATAATGTTTGCGAGGATGATATGATGGATAATGTATTAAGTGAAATACAAAATAAAATGAAAAAAGGCGCAGAAAACACTGTGTTTCCAGGAGCCGTGTATGCGATACTATATAAAGGGAAACTAATTATAGATGTTGTTGGTAATAAATCTTTATTACCAACTTTAGAAGGAAATAAGCTAGATACAATATATGATTTGGCCTCATTAACTAAAGTTATAGTTACAAATTTTTTAATCGGTAAGTTAGTCGAAGAGGGGACTATTAAATTAACAGATCCTGTTAGAAAATATATTCCTGAATTTAAACATGAAGACATTACGGTTGTAGATTTGTTAACTCATTCTTCAGGTTTACCTGCTAATATAAATTGGATGAATGTCAAAACAAAAGATGACTATTTAGAACTAATATTCAATGTTGATAAAAAAGAAAAAAGACATAGTAAAGCCATATATTCTGATATTGGTTTTATTATTTTAGGATTATTAATAGAAAAGGTTGCTAACCAAAAATTAGATACTTTAGCGAATAATCTAATTTTTAAGAAGTTAAATATGACTGACACAACATATAATCCTATTAATATAGATAGGTGTGCTCCTACAGAAAAAGAAGGGGATATTTATATTAAAGGAATTGTTCACGATAAAAAAGCTAGATTATTTGATGGGGTAGCAGGTCATGCTGGTGTTTTTAGTACTGTTTTTGATCTTGTTAAATATGCTAAAATGATTTTAGATGAAGGTGTTTATAAGGGTAATCAAATAATTTCTAAAGAAATCATTAATTTATGGTATAAGCCGATAATTCAAGATTCAAAAGGGAGGTATAGAACAATTGCTTGGATTAAAGGAACGGGTTCTGATGTTGTTAACCCTATTTCTAAAAAAGTAATTTATCACACAGGTTTTACTGGGAATCGAATGTTGATTGATAAGGATAATGAATTAGCCATAATTTTATTATCTAATCGTGTTCATCCAACTAGAGATAATAATAAGCTAAAAATATTTTGGCCTGAATTGGTGAGTTTAATTTATGAAAAGTTAATAATAAATAAGGTAGGTGATGAGGTCTGTGAAAAAATTAATTAAATTATTAAGGTATTTAAAACCTTACAAAAAATGGGCTGTTTTAGCACCTCTATTGATTATTTTAGAAGTTATTATGGATTTGTTATTACCGACGATAATGGCTAATATAGTAAATAATGGGATTGGTAATAATGATTTAAATTATATTATTTTAAATATAGGACTAATGATTATTCTATCAATAATAGGAATTTTAGGTGGAATAGGAAGTATTTACTTTTCAGCCTTAGCTAGTGAGTCAGCAACTTCTGATATCCGTGAAGAGTTATTCCGAAAAATTAATAGTTTATCATTTTTTAATTTTCACAAATTAAAAACAGGACAATTAATTACTATTTTAACTAATGATGCAGCAATAATTGGTAATGTTATTATGATGTCACTTAGGTTTGTTTTTAGAGTTCCAATTATTATGATTGGTAGTGTTATTATGGCTATAATAATAAGTCCTAAATTATCATTAATAGTATTATTTTTTATTCCCATTATTATTGTTGCAATAATTATAATTATAAAAAAGGCCTTTCCTTATTTTCAAATAACACAAGAAACAGTTGACAGTGTTAACTCTGTTGTACGAGAAAACTTAGCTGGCATTAGAGTGGTTAAATCTTTTGTTATGGAAGATTACGAAATTCAAAAATTTGAACAAGTGAATGAGAAAATGAAAGACGTAATGATTACGGCTATGAGATTATTAGTGTTAGCGATGCCACTTATGATGCTTTTTATTAACTTAGCTACTGTTTTCATACTGTGGCATGGTGGTAAAATGGTTATCTTTGAAGATATGCAAATTGGTAGTATTATGGCATTTATTCAATATTTAACTAATATTTTAACTACTATTTTGATGGCCTCTATGGCTATTGCGGTTACAACTAGAAGTATTGTTAGTGCCAATAGAATCAATGAAATTTTTGATTTAACTGAAGATGTTAAAAATCCTGAATATCCAATTGATAAAAATGAAATAAAGGGAAAAGTTGAATTTCAAAATGTTAGTTTTGCTTATCAAGCTGGTAGTGGAGATCTAGTTTTGAAGGATATTAATTTTTCAGTTCAAGCTGGAACTAAAGTTGCTATTTTAGGCTCAACAGGAAGTGGGAAAACGACAATTAGTTCATTAATTGCTAGATTTTATGATCCGGTAAAAGGTACTGTTTTAATTGATGATATCGATATTCAAGAATATTCGCTAGAGACATTAAGAAAAAACATTAGTGTTGTTTTTCAACAATCATCATTATTTTCAGATACTATAATAAATAATATAAAGTATGGTAATCCTGGCGCTACTTTAGAAGAAGTAGAAAGAGCTGCTAAAATCGCCCAAGCCCATGAGTTTATCATTAAATATCCGGAAGCTTATGATTATAAGATAGAACAAGGGGCTACAAATTTAAGTGGTGGTCAAAAACAGAGATTATCATTAGCTCGAGCGCTTGTTATGGATTCACCAATTTTAATTTTAGATGACACCACAAGTGCGATTGATATGAAAACTGAAATGAAAATAAGGAAAGCATTAAAAACTAAATTAAAAAATAAAACGGTGTTTTTTATAACACAAAGAATTGCAACAGCACTGGATTCTGATCAAATAATTGTTCTCGATGATGGGCAAGTTTCGGGAATTGGAACTCATGAAACTTTAATTAAAAATAATGCTGTATATAAAAGTATATATAATTCACAACTAACAAAGGAAGTGGTTTAAATGAGTAAGGAAGTTATTAAAGAAGAAATCACAAATCCGAAGGCTACTATTAAAAGACTATGGAATTATTTACGACAAGATCGATTAGGAATAATTATAGTAATAATTATGGTTGTTTTATCAACGATTGCTACCGTTTTAGGACCTATTTTAACATTATTGGCTGTTGATAAATTTATTCTAAGTGGTCAATTAAACAGTCTATTTATATTATTATTGTTATTAGGTATTGTTTATTTTTTATCGTCATTATTTAATTATTTATCTGGATTTATTATGGTATCAATATCAGAAAAAGCTCTTTTTAATATTAGAAGGGATTTATTTAACCATCTTGAAAAATTATCATTAAGCTTTTTTGATAAAAACAAAAGAGGAGATTTAATGAGTCGCTTTACTAATGATATTACTATAATTAGTGATACATTAAGTGATTCTGTTATACAAGTTATTAATAGTATTTTAATTTTAATCGGTGTAACTATTGCTATGTTTGTTATTAATCCAGTATTAGCTTTTACAACGATATTGACGGTTCCACTATTTACTATATTCGTCCTTCTTATTTCCAAAAAAACTCGTTATTATTATAAAAGTAGACAACAAGTGTTGGGAAATTTAAACGCTTATGCTGAAGAAAGAATAAGTGGAATTCAAGTAGTGAAGGGTTATGGTAAAGAACAAGAATCAATTGATAACTTTAAAGTTCATAATGTAAATTTAAAGGATATGTCAATTAAAGCTCAACTATATTCTAGTTTAGTAATGCCAATTAATATGGCTATTACAAATCTCGGAAATATTTTAATTATAGCTGTCGGTGCAGGGATGACCCTTAAAGGATACGCCACAGTAGGCAGTATTTTAGCTTTTTTATCTTATTCAAAAATGTTTAGGCGTCCAATTAATCAATTGGCTACCATTTATTCATCAATTCAATCTTCCTTAGCGGGAGCAGAACGAATTTTCGATATTATCGATTATCCAATTGAAGTAAAAGATGTTAAGCGACCATTAAAAATGGATGAGATTAAAGGTGAAGTAGAATTTATTAATGTCAATTTTGGGTATACAAAAGAAAAATTAATACTTAAAAATATTAATTTAAAGGTTAATCCAGGACAAAACATTGCTCTTGTCGGACCTACAGGTGCCGGAAAAACGACAATTATTAATTTATTATCAAGATTTTATGATTTAGATTCAGGAGTTATTACTATTGATGGAAAAGATATAAGTAAAGTAAGAAAAACTGATTTAAGAAAAAAAATTGGTATTGTTCTCCAAGATACTCATTTATTTAAGGGAACGGTTTTGGATAATGTAAAATATAGTAAAATGGATGCAACTTTGGAGGAGGTTATTGAAGCTTGTAAAAAAGCACAAGTTCACTCTTTTATTAGACGATTACCTGAAGGGTACTATTCTCATGTAGAAGAAGAGGGGTCAAATTTTTCTCAAGGACAACGTCAATTAATAGCCATTGCCCGCGCTATTTTAGCAGATCATGAAATTTTAATTTTAGATGAGGCAACAAGTAATGTCGATACAAGAACGGAAGTTGCTATTCAAAGAGGAATGAAAAAATTGATGAAAGGTAAAACCAGTTTTATCATTGCCCATCGTTTATCAACAATAAAAAATGCTGATCAAATAATTGTTATTGTTGATGGTGAAATAATCGAAAAAGGAAAACATAAGACATTAATTAATAAAAAAGGTTTTTATTATGATTTATATAATAGTCAATTTGATAATTAATTTTACTATCTTTTTTAACTTTTTTTTGATATAATTTATATATAATAAAGAGGAGCTGAGTTCATGGATAATAAAAATGATATATTTGATGATTTTGAAATCATTGATGAAATTGATTTTGTAGAAACAGTTAATGCTAATCCTGAACCAATTAATGATGATTGGTTGTCAGATTTTATGGATGTTGAAAAACAAGATAATCAATTAAAATCTCAATATAGTGAAGAACCCCAAACAACAAATGTAACATCATTAGGTAATGATTTATTTGAGGAACCAATTGAAAATGCTAACATAATTGAAGAGGTCAATGTAGAGCCTTCTATGGAAACAACTTTAACAACTCAAAATGTTGAAGAAATGCTAAATAATGCTGAGCTTACTGACTTGAACAATAATGTTAATTATCAATCAAATAGTTTAGAACAAGAGGAACCAGATAGTAATGATGCGATTGAAGAAGAACTTAATAATAACCGCAGTTTAACTTTTATTATATTTTTATTTACAATCTTGATTTTGTTTGTTATATTGTTACCGGTTATAACCAAAATGCTTAAATAAAACTTAACACAAGAAGTATTTATATGCTTCTTTTTTTATTAAAATATTTGACTAACAGATTTAAGTCATAATAATTATAAAAGTGCATACAATAAAAATAAAAATATTTTAGCAGTCATATATTGACATTGCTAAAATATAATAGTATAATGAGATGGCATTCGGTAAGATTGAGTGCTAAAATGGTAGGTGATGGTATGATTACTAAGAGACAAGAAGAACTCTTAAAGTTGATTGTTGAGGAACATATTAAAACAGCTAAAACTGTTAGTTCTAAATCGCTGTGTGACATTTTAAATTGTTCTAGTGCAACTATTCGAAATGAAATGGCAATTTTAGAAGAACTAGGTTTAATTGAAAAAACTCACATATCATCAGGTCGTATTCCAAGTGAAAAAGGGTATCGTTATTATGTAGATAATATTATGGAACCCAAAAAATTAACGGGTGAAGATGTTTTAAAACTTCAAACAATTTTTCATAACAGATCACTAATGTTAAGTGATGTTATTTTAAAAAGTATGGAAATTGTATCAGAACTGACTAGTTATACTTCAATTGTTTTAGGTGGAGCATCTAAAAATAATCGTTTAAGTAAGGTTGAAGCTATTCCTATTAATGAAAATAGAATTATTGCTATTGTCATTACTGATAAGGGACATGTTGAACATAAAAATATCCGTATTGAATCAAGTGTTAGTATTGAGGAAGTTCAAAAAACTATTGATTTAATAAATAAACTAATTGTTGGAACACCAATTGAAGAAATTAGTAGTAAGTTAGAATTCGAAATTAAACCAATAATTTCAAAATATGTCACACAGTATAAAACTTTATATAATGCTTTTTATACAGCATTCAGTGATTTTTCAAAAGATTCTAATATTCGAATTACTGGTGCCAGTAATATTTTGAAACAACCAGAGTTTAATGATACTAATAAAATAGGTGATATTTTACGAAAGTTTGATGATCGAGAATTAATTAGAAACATTAGGGAAGAAAACAATGGCATTAATATTCATGTTGGTAGTGAAAATGAGTTTGGTGAAGATGTTGGTTTAATCAAAACAAACTATGAAGTTAATGGAGAAGTTGGAACAATTGCCATTATTGGTCCGACAAGAATGGAGTATGGTCGTGTTTTAGCGTTGCTAGAATATATTAAGGAAAATATAGGAGGGTGAAAATGGAAAAAACAATTGAACAAGATATTGAAAATGTAGAAAAACATCAAAATGACTGTTGTAGTGGAGAGCATAATCATGATGACTGTAATTGTCATAACGAAAAAGTGAATAATGATCATGATCACTCTAAATATGTTCAAGATGAATTAAAAAAAGAAAAAAAGACGAAAAAAAAAGTAAAAAAAGATGAAAAAACTGAATTAAAGCAACAAATCAAAGATTTAGAAGAAAAATTTTTGCGTGCTCAAGCTGAGTTAATTAATTATCGAAAAAGAAAAGACGAAGAAGTGGTTAAATTACTTAAATATTCTAATGAAGATTTGGTTAAAGGTATTTTGCCCCTTTTAGATAACTTTGAACGAGCTATTAAAATGGATGATGAAAACTTAGAAGATGAAGTATCTAAATTTTTAGCAGGTTTTAAAATGATTTATGTAGATTTTAAGAATACTATGGAAAAGTTTGAAGTTATTGCGATTGATGGAAACAATAAACCCTTTGATCCAACCTACCATCAAGCGGTTATGACCGATAAAGTTGAAGGAGTTGAACCGGGTATGGTTGTTGAAGTCCTTCAAAAGGGTTATTTATTAAAAGATAGAGTTATTAGACCAGCAATGGTCAGAGTAAGTGAATAAAGGAAAGGTGATAAAAATGAGTAAAACAATAGGAATTGATTTAGGAACAACGAATAGTTGTGTAAGTATTTATGAGGGGGGAGAAGCAAAAATAATTAACAACCCAGAAGGTGGACGTACAACCCCATCAGTTGTTGCTTTCAAAAATGATGAAATAATTGTGGGTGAAGCAGCTAAAAGACAAATTGTTACTAACCCTAATACAGTTTCATCAATAAAAAGATTGATTGGAAGCAAGGAAAAGGTTAAAGTAAATGGTCGTGAATATACACCAGAAGAAATCAGTGCAATGATTTTATCTGATTTAAAGAAAACAGCAGAGGAGTATTTAGGAACAACTGTTACTAAAGCGGTTATTACGGTACCGGCATACTTCAATGATGCTCAACGTCAGGCAACTAAAAATGCTGGTAAAATTGCAGGTTTAGAAGTTGAAAGAATTATTAATGAACCAACTGCTGCAGCATTATCATATGGACTTGATAAAACAGATAAAACGGAACAAATTTTAGTTTACGACTTAGGAGGAGGAACTTTTGATGTTTCTATTCTTGAGTTAGGAGACGGGGTTTTCGAAGTTAAATCAACAAGTGGTAATAATAAACTTGGTGGCGATGACTTTGATGACCGTATAATTGATTATTTAGTAAAAGAGTTTAAAAAAGAAAATAGTGTTGATTTATCTAAAGATAAAATGGCGATGCAACGTTTAAGAGATGCAGCAGAAAAAGCTAAAAAAGAGTTAAGTGGAATTACCTCAACACAAATATCTTTACCATTTATTACGCAAGGTGAAGATGGACCAGTGCATTTAGAAATGTCATTAACACGTGCTAAATTTGAAGAGTTAATAAGTGATTTGGTTGACTCAACATTAACACCGGTTCGTAATGCTTTAAAAGATGCAGGACTAAAAGCTAGTGATATTGATAAAGTTATTTTAGTAGGTGGTTCAACACGTATTCCTAAAGTACAAGAAATTATTGCAAAAGAATTAGGTAAGGAACCAAGTAAAGGTGTTAACCCAGATGAAGTAGTTGCGATGGGTGCAGCTATTCAAGCGGGTGTACTTGCTGGTGATGTTGATGATATCGTTTTATTAGACGTAACACCATTATCACTTGGTATTGAAACTTTAGGTGGGGTAATGACAATTTTAATCCCAAGAAATACAACAATACCAACAAGTAAGAGTCAAGTATTCTCTACAGCTGCTGATAATCAACCAGCTGTTGATATTCACGTTTTACAAGGTGAAAGATCGATGGCAAATGATAATAAAACATTGGGAAGATTTCAACTTACAAATATCCCGCCGGCACCACGTGGTGTACCACAAATTGAAGTGACATTTGATATTGATGCTAATGGTATTGTAAATGTTAAGGCGAAAGATTTAGGTACTAACAAAGAACAATCAATTACCATTACTTCATCAGGTGCTTTAAGTGAAGAAGAAATTGAAAAAATGGTAAAGGAAGCAGAGGCTAATAAAGAAGCTGATGCTAAGCGTAAGGAAGAAGCAGATTTAAGAAATGAAAGTGAACAACTAATCTTTGCTACTGAAAAGGCAATTAAAGATTTAGGCGATAAGGTTGAAGCTAAAGATAAAGAAAAAGCAGAAATTGAAATTAAAGAATTAAAAGAAGCTTTAGAAAAAGATAATATTGACGATATAAAAGCTAAGCGTGATAAGTTAAATGAAACAGCTATGGCTTTAGCAACTAAAGTATATGAAGAAGAAGCTAAAAAGGCACAAGAAGCAAGTGAAGAGTCAACAGAAACAACTTCTGAAGATAAAAAAGATGATAATGTTGTAGATGCTGAATTTGAAGAAAAATAAAAATAATGTAGAAGTCTTTTGACTTCTACATTAACTATGAAAAGAGGAAAAAGATGCCTATACAAGAAAAAACAAGAGATGAGATTAAAGATTATTATAAATGGAATTTAAATTCCATTTATGATAATGATCAAAATTGGTATACAGAATATGAAGAAGTGAAAAAGAAAGTATCAGGGTTTCCTAAATATAAGGGAATTATACTAGATAGTCCGGGAAATTTATTAAAGACTTTAAAGGATTTTTTATGGTTAGAAAGAAAATTATCGAAGTTGTATGTATACGCCTATATGCGAAGTGATGAAGACACAGGAAACACTTATTATCAAAAGTTAAAAGGTGAAGTTGATAATTTAAATGTTTTAGTATCTGAGGCTACATCGTTTGTTGTACCAGAATTAATTAAAGGTGATTATTCTAAAGTTTTAAAATATATTGATCAATTACCCGACTTAATAAAATATAAACGTATGTTAGAAGATATATATCGCTTTAAAAGATATACTTTATCCGAAAATGAAGAAAAAATGTTATCTAAATTAACAAAGATTTTCGATAACCCCGTTGATACAGCAAGCTTGCTTAGAAATTCTGATCTTGTTTTTGGTACAATTACTGATGAAAACAACAATTTAGTTGAACTAACTAATAGTAATTATTCTAAATATATTGAATCACAAAACCGTGAAGTAAGAAAGCAAGCCTTTATGACTTTATATAAAGGTTATGAAAGTGTAAAAAACACTTTGTCAAAAACTTTATCAGGAGAAGTTGATGCTAATCAAACTATTGCTGATATTAGAGGTTTTAATAGTGCTTTAGAAATGGCTCTTTTTGACGGTAATATAGATAATAGTATTTATTATAATTTAATTGAAGTTGTAAATAAAAACTTAAAGGTTTTGCACAAATACTATCAATTGAAAAAAGAGGTCTTAAATGTAGATGAATTAACATTATATGATGTACATGTTCCAATTGTTAAAGAAATAACTGAAACTTATGATTTTAGTGAAGCTAAAAAATTAATCATTAACGCTTTAGAAGTACTTGGTGATGATTACATTACTGATTTAAATAAGGCTTTTGCTGAAAACTGGATTGATATATATCCTAATGTTGGGAAAAGAAGCGGAGCTTATTCATGGGGATGTTATGATAGCCATCCATATATTTTGCTAAATTATCAAGAAAGATTTAGTGACGTTTCTACATTAGCTCATGAACTTGGTCACTCTATGCATAGTTATTATTCAAGAGTTCATAATGAGTATCAAGATTCACATTATAAAATATTTGTGGCAGAAGTGGCGTCAATTGTAAATGAATTGTTATTATATCAATATATGATTGAAAATGCTAATACTGATAACGAAAAGTTAAATATGTTAAACAACATGCTAGAGTTATTTAAAAGTACTTTATTTAGACAAACAATGTTTGCTGAATTTGAATTAGAAATATATAATAGGGTGAGTAATAATGAAATATTAACTCATGAATTGTTATCGTCTATTTACTATAATTTAAATAAAAAGTATTTTGGAGAGAACGTTTTAGTAAATGATGAAATAAAATATGAATGGGCAAGAATTCCTCATTTTTATATGAATTTTTATGTTTATCAATATGCTACTGGTCTTGCTGCCGCATGCTCAATTGTAAATGATATTCTTAGTAAGAAGCCAGGTGCAGTTAAAAATTATTTAGAATTTTTAAAAACAGGTAACCGTGATTATCCGGTTGAATTATTAAAAATTGCTGGTATTGATATTTCTAAACCATCAGCAATTGAAAATGCAGTGAAATTATTTGATAATACAATTTACCAATTTATAAAATTATCTAGAAAGTAGGAAGTAGGTGAAGACGTGGATAAAAGAGATTATTATGAAGTCTTAGGAGTAAATAAAAATGCAACTTTAAATGAAATAAAAAGTGCGTTTAGAAAACTCGCAAAACAATATCACCCTGATGTGTCTAAAGAAGCAGATGCAGAAGCAAAATTTAAGGAAGCACAAGAAGCGTATGCTGTTTTGAGTGATGATGAAAAAAGAAAACAATATGACCAATTTGGCCATAATGCATTTTCGGGTAATGGTGGTTTCCAAGGGTTTGATTTTTCTGATTTTGATTTTTCAGATATTTTTGGAGATTTATTTGGTGGCGGTTTTGGTGATTTCTTTTCTGGCGGAAGAACTAGTAATTCCAACAGGGCTAGAAAAGGTCGTGATTCTTTAATGGAGATGCGTTTAACTTTTGAAGAAGCTGTATTTGGAACAAAGAAAACAATTAAATTAAATGTTGCAGAAAATTGTGATGATTGCAAGGGACGTGGTGGACACGGCGAAACAACGTGCGCTAATTGTCATGGTAGTGGTCAAGTTACAACTGAACAGCGAACCATGTTTGGAGCCTTCATGACGAGAACACCATGTGGTAGTTGTAGTGGTAAAGGTGTTACTTATGATAAGAAGTGTTCGACATGTCGTGGTAATGGTAAAAAAGTAGAAACTAAAACGATAGAGGTTAAAATTCCAGCTGGGGTTGATAATGGTAATCAATTGCGCATACCAGGAAAAGGTGAAGCCGGCATTAATGGCGGACCAAATGGTGATGTTTATTTAGAGTTTACTGTTGAATCACACCCGATTTTTGAGAGACACGGAAATGATGTTTATATGGAATTGCCAATTACTATGGCTGATGCTGCTTTAGGTACTAAAGTAGATATACCAACACTTACAGGAAATGTGAAATTATCTATCCCTGCGGGGAGTCAAACAAACGATAAGCATCGTTTAAAAGGAAAAGGTATTGAGGATGTGAATTATCGCAACAAAGGCGATATGTATGTTATTTTAAATATTGTTGTTCCAAAAAAACTGACAAAAGAGCAAAAAAAATTATTTGAACAATTAAAGAAAACTAATTTGGATGACGATGAACAAATCAAAAAGGTAAGAAAATATTTAAAAACTTGATATTAAAAATATAATGTATTATAATTATATTGATGAAAGGATGAAGTTATGGACGATATTTTATTGGAAACCGAAGAAAAGATGCAAAATTCGATTGAAACTATGAGAGCACGTTTTGTTAATGTTCGTGCTGGTCGTGCCAATCCTAATATTCTAGATGGAGTTATGGTATCTTATTACGGAATAGATACACCCTTAAAACAATTGGCAAACATTTCAATTCCAGAAGCTAGACAACTAAACATAAAACCTTTTGATCGTAGTAGTTTAGGGGCGATTGAAAAGGCTATTTATGAATCTAATATCGGATTAACCCCAAACAATAATGGTGAATCAATTATATTAAATATTCCAATATTAACTGAAGAAACAAGACGAGAATATGTTAAGCAAGTAAAGACAATGTCTGAGGATTGTAAAGTGGCACTTAGAAAAGTTAGACAAGAAGCTAATGATAAAATTAAAAAGTTAGAAGTGTCGGAAGATGAGGTTAAAAGAGGAACTGATGAAGTTCAGGAATTAATTAACAAATATAATAAAGTTGTCGAAGAACAATTGAAAGTTAAAGAACAAGAATTAATGACAGTATAATAAAACAAAATATGCACCCCCATTTAATAGATAACGATAAGAGTAGTTATGATATTAAAATGGTGGTGTTTTTTTATTACTTTACTCGTTTGCCAAACAAATTAGGATGTGTATCTAGTAATTAATTTAATATACTCTTCAATGTTTTATAGTTATAATCCACGAAACACATTGATAATAACTGAGTGTAATTCATTATAAATATCATTAGAAATAATTGGATTGTATTTATTTTTTTTGGGCGTGAAATTTTCAGTTCTAGCATGAAAATTAATTTTATCATCTGTTTTATTTACCTGAAAGGTAATAATAATGCAGGCGCTGTCTTTCCAATCTTTAAAACACAATTCATATTCAGCGAGAAAATCATTCCTAAGAGGTGTCCAAAAATTTTGGGGGTCAGGAGAGCTAACAACAGCATTATTATAATAAAACTGTTTAACTTTAAAACCTGTAAATTCAACTCTCTTATCTTTTAAAATTTCTAAATTATTTAAAAAACTTTTTTTATTTGGCTTATTAGCAATAATATTTGTTCCCCATTGAACTTCATCATTATTTGTTATTAATTTATCTATTGTATCAATATCATATTTTTGTCTTTACGAAGTTTGGCTATAACTTTTCCGATTTTATCATGATCCATAAAAGATACTCTTTTCTATGATAATTTTACATATTTTTTAATCAAACACTCTCGCCATTGCTTCTTTTTGAATAAAACTATTTCTAAAAATAAATTTTAGTGCTATAATGATAATAGGAGGTATATGAATATATGAAAAAATATAATTTAATTAAAGTGCTAGGAATTACATTTTTTATTGCAGTATTATTAACTTGGA
>DUPI01000042.1 GCA_012838395.1 Mollicutes bacterium | reverse complement strand
TTTTCATATATTATTATCGACAAGGTTCTTGTAATTGATCCAACCCAACTCTATCAGTTTCTTTTATATCAGTTATTTCAAAATTTTTAAACAATTCACTATATTTACTTTTTTGAGCTTTTTTATTACCAGTAAACATAAATTCATAATTTTTATTTTTAGTTAGTTTTGACGCTTGGTCCTTTGATAAATTTACAATGAATGGTTGATGGTCTTGAAATTGATCTAAAATAACAAACTTTGAAATATTGTCTGTTGTTTGATAATTCATTTTTTCAATAACGCGATATGTTCTTGTAAAAATACACTCCCCATCTTCTAATATTTCAGGTTCATATTGTTCTAGTTTTTCTAATAATTCTTCATTTTCATTTGTAATTTCAGTTAATCTTTCAGTAAGAGTTGTTATTTGCTCAATATAATCATTGTTCTTTTCCTCAGCTCTTTTTAGTTTCGGATTTTCACAACCTACTATTAGAAAGGAAATCAATATCCAATTAATAACTTTTAATTTTTTCATAGTCTCCCCCTATCTATCCTTATCCTTATTATATAAAAAAGGATACTTCTTGTCTAGGTTTTATCATAAATAATTAAAAAGTTGTCTAATTAAAGACAACTTTTAATATTTAGTAAACTTTACACTCTTCTTTTTATTATTAACAGCTATACCGTACTCTACTAAATATTAATTTTTTAAATTAATTTCATAATCATGATCGTATTCATATGAAATAGCTCTACTGTTACCCTCAATATCTATCGCTAACACTACCATAATACCTGGACCTTCACCAAGTCCAACATTTATAACATCGACAATATTTTTAAATTCTGGATAATTTTTTACTTTAAAAGTATTATGATTCATTGTGTCCACTTGAGAAATAACAGATATTGAACCATCTTCCATAATTGCTACCAACCATTTATAACCACCATTAGCGTGCTCTAAAATATCAAACTTCAAAACATTACTTAAAAGTTTATATTCTCTTCCGTATTTTTCTTTTAAAGTTTCATTGTTAATAGATACTATCAAGTCACCGCGCTCATCAATTTCTGCTCTTTTAATCCAAGGTTGATAATCATCTTCGCTAATAAATGATATAACCTGAGTATAATCTTCTCTATACTCTAGATGTTTTTTTACAAATTTTTTATAAAAGTCATCTACAGAAATTTCTCTTGTTTTTTCATTTTCAGTAAGGTTTAAATCATTATTTAAATTTTGGTTTTTGTCTTTTGTAAATTCATTTACTAAGTATAATGAAGCAGTACCAAATATCAATACACCTAAAATTACTATTGTAATTGAATTTCTAGCATTTTCTTTCATACATCATCCTCCAAAAACATCTTATCATAACGCATTAAAATTTACAATAAAAAAGATTGTCTATTTACAAACAATCCTTTAATATATGGTAAATTTTACACCCTTCTTTTCATTATTAACAACTATATCATATCCTATTAAATATAAACTTTTTTTAATTATTGATAACCCTAATCCAAATTGACCTTTTATGCCCTTCTTGTAAGGAGTGAATAAGTCAGACACAATATTTTCATCAATAGTAGGACCATCATTATAAAAAGTTATTTTATTATTTTTAATGGATATTTTAATTTCTTTCTTGGCATATCTTATAAAATTATGGAGCATATTATCAACAATAGCCTCCCACATATCAACTGTTCCATTAAATACTGTTTTATTATCATGTATTTTAACTTTCCAATTAATATCAGGTCGCTCATATTTAAATTTTTCAATTGAAGAACTTATTATTTTAGTAACATCTATTTGTTCTTCTTTATAATTATGATTATCTTTATTATCCTTTATATAATTTAATTTATTTAAGTAAAGCAGTGATTCAACTTTATTTTCTAATTTTTTCAATTGTTCTTTTATTACTTTTCTACCACTTTCAGTGTCTTGAACACCGTCTTCAATTGCTTCTATATATGATTTAATAACTGTAAGAGGAGTTTTAAAATCATGTGAAATATTTTGATACATTTGATTTTTATATTCTTCTTGTCTATTTAAAGTATAATGCATCTCATCAATCGCCAATGATAATACGCGCAATTCATCATCTTCTTTAAATTTATAATTATCAATGTAATCATTATTATCAATATTTTCCACTTTATCTTTCAAATATTTAATTTTAAGCACTAAATTACTGGCCCAGAAAATCATCAAACTAATTATGATTATAAATGTTATAAGTAACATGGGGAATATTGCACTTACAACATCACGTTTCATTTGATTGATATAGGCGCTGTCAGTAATGGCTACCTTGGTAACATTATTACTATAAGAGGTAAAATAGTAATATGTTTTCCCAAAATGGGTAAATTTACCGTATTCCGAATTTATATTATCAATAATTTGTGTTGGTGGAGCTGGTATTATTAAATTTAAATTATCAGAAACATAAACTTTATTCGGAGAGTGAATACATAAATACGCAACGTCATCTGCAACTTCATTCGCATTTATTTCTAAGCTTATTAAATCAAGCGGTTGTTTCAAATAATTGTATATATGTTTTTCGTATATTGGGAGCATTGATTTAGGTAAAAACATTCCTAAACTCAGAAAAATGATCCCAAATATTATTGTTCCAATTGATATTAATTGAGTCATTAAATTGTGTTTTAGTTTTTTCATGTCAGTCGATATCCAAATCCATAAATTGTTTTTAGTTTAATTTTAGGCATTTTTTTTCGAACTCTTCTTACTAAATCATCAACAACCCGATCGCTCCCAAAGTAATCATCACCCCAAACATTTTTGATTATTTCTTCTCGACTAAACGATTTATTAATATTTTTAACAAACATTAATAATAAATCAAATTCTAGTGAGGTTAGGTTTATCTCCCTATTATTCTCGATTACTAATCTTTTATCAACATCAATTTCATATGTTTCATACTGAATTCTATTGGTTTTTTGAATATATACTCTTTTTATGATTCTATTTACTCTTAATACCAGTTCTTTAGGTGAATAAGGTTTAGTGACATAATCATCACTACCTAATTCAAGACCAATAATTTTATCCAAATCTTGGTCACGGGCTGATGTAAAAATAACCGGAACTTCGGGATCAAGTTCTCTTATTTTTTTTATAATATCATAGCCACTTATTGTATCACCTAACATAATATCTAAGATCCATAAATGAACCTTTTGTCCTACATAATCAATCGCGTCTTCTCCATTATAGAAATTAACCACTTCATAGTTCTCGCGTTTTAAATAAGACATTATTAAATCATTTAGATCTTTTTCATCTTCCACCAAACAAATCTTATACATATTTACACCTCGATACTAGTATAGCATTGCTACTATTTTTTTTCTACTCATTTATCACATCCTTTCATTTTTTCAGGAGTTTTAAAATATCTGTCATTATCTTTTGGCGACAGTCACTAATCATCTATCACCTCCTTGTATTAACAGTTTACTATAAAATTATGGGTGAATTTTAATAATTTTGTGGGAAATTGTGGTAAAAAAAATCCTATTTAATATTTAAATAAGGATTTGTTCTAAGTTCTTCCTGTAATGTTGTCGTGTTAGCATGACCTGGATAAATTTTAATTTGAGGTGGATACTTTTTTATTTTGTCTAAACTATTCATTAAAGTATTATAATCCCCAGTTGGAAAATCATATTTACCGATCGTTCCTTCAAATAAAAAGTCACCAGTAAATAAATGCTCATTATTAAAATAATATGATACCGAATCGCTAGTATGTCCAGGAGTATATATAACATCAAAATCAAATTGATTAATTTTGTAATTTTGTTCTTGAAGATTAGATTTATCGAAAACGGGACAATCATATTTCTTTTTTAAACTTTCTTCAGCACCAATATGATCGAAATGGCGATGTGTTATTAAAATACCTTGCACAACATTCGCTCCAATTTCTTTTATTATCTTATCTTCTTCAGCACCAGGATCGATAATTAAACATTGATTATTTTTAAATAACAAATAACAATTTGTATTTAAGTTACCAACCACCACTTTTTTTATATTCATAATACCTCCTTTACTGGACCATAACTTTTACGATATCCCTCTATTATTCCATATTTTTTTAAAGCTTCTATATGCTTTTTAGTAGGATAACCTTTATGATTTCTAAATCCATACATAGGATACTTCTCATCTAAATCATACATCATTTTATCTCTAACTACTTTTGCTACAACACTGGCTGCTGCGATACTAATACTATTAGCATCACCTTTAATAATAGATGTTGACGGAATATCTAATTCAAGTTTCATAGCATCAATTAAGACATGGTCTAGTTTTAGTTGTTTTTGTACTTCCTTTATAGCAAGGACCATCGATTTCTTAGAAGCTTCATAAATATTGATTTTATCTATTTCTTCAGCATCAACTATACCAATACCATAAGCAAGGCAATTTTCTATAATGTAACTATAAAACAAATTGCGCTTCTTCTCACTTATTTTTTTAGAATCATTTAAGCCTTCTAAAATAAAAGTTTTAGGAAGAACAACACAAGCAGCTACTACTGGTCCAATTAACGGACCTCTTCCCACTTCATCTACTCCCCCAATAGTTTTAATATTACTGCTATATAATTCATTTTCATATTTATATAAATTCATGTTTTTACCTCTTGGTAATTATATCAAAAATTCTAAAAAAAATAAACCCGAAGGTTTATTTTACAACAATATTAACCATTTTCCCTGGTATCGTAATTATCTTAACAATTTCCTTACCAGAAATATGTTTTTGAACATTATCAATACTTTTAGCTTGTTTTTCCATCTCCTCTTTACTTGCATCAGTTCTAGAAACTGTTTTTCCTCGAACTTTACCGTTCACTTGAACTACCAATTCATATTCAGCATCAACAATTTTGTCCTTATCGTAAACTGGCCAATCGGATTTATAAAATGGGTCTCCTAAATCACATATTTCATTTAATTCTTCAGTAATATGTGGCGCGATAGGATTTAACAAACATAGATAAGTGCGATAATCCTTTTTAGTAATTACTTCTTGTTTTTCCATCTCATTTAATAAAATCATTAAAGAAGAAACTGCCGTATTATATTTCATATTATCTATATCATCAGTTACTTTTTTTATTGTTTGATGCATCAAACATTCTAGTTTCTGACTATATTTATTAACATCAGTTACTTTTTCCTTAATTCGATATGTCCTATTTAAAAATCTATGAGTACCAACAATTCCTTGATCACTCCAAGTTGCATCTTTTTCGTAGTCACCAATAAACAATTCATACACACGAAGTGAATCAGCACCATATAAATTTACCATATCATCAGGATTGACGACATTTCCAAGTGACTTACTCATTTTAGCGCCACCTTCTCCTAAAATCATTCCATGAGCAACACGCTTTTTAAATGGTTCTTTATAAGGCACTAATCCAATATTATATAAAAAATGATTCCAAAAACGAGCATATAGCAAATGTCTCGCAGCATGTTCCATGCCACCATTATACCAATCTACTTGCCCCCAATACTCTAATGCTTCTCTTGAAACAAACTCCTTATCATTATGAGGATCCATATAGCGCAGCCAATACCAAGATGAACCTGCCCAGTTAGGCATTGTATCTGTTTCGCGAATCCACTCTACACCATTTTTATCTTTATAATTTACAAATTCTTTTATATTAGTTAAAGGACTTTTTCCATCTTCAGTTGGTTTATAATTAACTGTATCTGGTAATAAAACAGGTAAATTTTTATCTGTTTTCCACCCATCTTGTTCATTATAAATTAAAGGAATTGGTTCACCCCAAAATCTTTGACGAGAAAACACCCAATCTTGTAATTTATAATTTACAGTTCTTTTTCCTATTTGATTTTCTTCTATATAATCACTAATAATATTTATAGCTTCATCTAAATTTTTACCATTAATAATTTCAGAATTTATATGAACGCCATCACCTAAATAAGCTTCTTTTGAAATATCTCCACCATCAATAACAGGAATAATTGGTAATGAAAATTTTTTAGCAAATTCATAATCTCGTTCATCATGAGCTGGTACTGCCATAATCGCACCAGTTCCATAGTTCATCATTACATAATCTGAAATGAAAATAGGAATTTCTTTATTACTAAGTGGATTGGCAGCCGTTATTCCTGATATTTTAACACCGGTTTTGTCTTTATTAAGTTGCGTTCTTTCAAATTCTGTTTTCTTGTGAGCTTCTTGTTTATAAGCTTCTAATTCTTCATAATTAGAAATTTGCTGGTGATATTTTTCAATTATAGGATGTTCTGGCGAAATAACCATAAAGGTTACTCCATAAATAGTATCAGGTCTCGTTGTAAAGACTTCTAGTGATTCATCTAATTCCTTTAATTTAAAATTAATCAAAGCCCCTTCACTTCTTTTTATCCATTCAATTTGCGCGAGTTTAACACGATCCGAATACTCAGTATCATCTAAACCATCAAGTAAATCTTGGGCATAATCTTTCATTTTTAACATCCATTGTTCTTGCTCTTTTTGAACAACAGAAGCATTACACCTTTCACAAACACCACCGGCTGCATCTTCATTCGATAGCACCGTTTTACAATTACCACACCAATTAACTAGAGTTTTAGCTTTATAAGCCATACCATGTTCAAAGAATTTTTGAAATTGCCATTGTGTCCATTTATAATAGTCTGGATCACTTGTTGCAAATTCACGTTCCCAATCAAAAGATATTCCTAAATTTTGAATTTGTGACTTAAATACTTTTACATTTTCCGCCACCGCTTCTTTAGGGTGAATATTATTAGCAATTGCATATTGTTCAGCAGGAGCTCCAAAAGAATCCCATCCCATTGGAAATAGCACATTATACCCTTGCATTCTTTTCTTTCTAGCCATTGTATCGTGTGCTGCATAACTTCTTACATGACCAACGTGTAAACCACTTCCCGATGGGTATGGAAATTCTACTAAATAATAATATTTAGGTTTACTACTTCCATTTATTGCCCTAAAGGCCTTATTTTCTTCCCAAATTTTTTGCCACTTTTTTTCTATTTCTTTAAAATTATACACCATTATCCCCTCTTTTCTTACCTTGATAATATTTACCAATAATATGGTATATTAATAACTCTAAAATTATTAAAACAACAAAACCAACTAACATTTTTAAAATAAAAAGTTCAACAAAACTAATAATTGATAATGTTAATGAAATAATAAATGAGTTTGATAGCGCAATTGTATGACTCAGACTTTTCATATTAAGCCTTTTTACATTGATTTTATATACTTTTTCTAAGTATCTAATTTCCACACTTTCTTCAAACCTATTCTTCTTTTTGTTTCTTAAAATAACAGTTACTAAATAAATTAAATAAACTACAATAAAAGTTATTATAAATATTTTGAATTCTTGCATAATTTTCCTCCTAAATAAAAAAATATTATAATTTAAGGACGAATAATCGCGGTACCACCTTAATTCATAATATTTTATGCACTTTAATTTTTAACGCAAATGAAACGCCCAAAGGAACTCCAAAGCAAGTTCACAATCAATTGTTTAAAGTTTTCACCAACCACTTTTTCTCTAATAAACAAATAAATTGTTACTACTCTTTTTCACAGTTTTTAATTGTTCTTATTATATTATACTTGTTCAATATATTCAAGTAATTTTAAAAATAATTTAATAAATTTTTGATCCAAGCCCTTTTTACGAAGCTTTCTAATGGAAATTCTTTTCTTTTTTATAGATAAATCAGAAAAAATAACTGCATCTATTCGCTCTTTCATTTCCGTCTCAATTGTTAAATCAGAAATAATTCCTTCGATATCGTCGTTAATCAATCGAATGGCATCTATTTCAATATCTTTACCTTTACAATTAACTGTTAATTGACCGATAGTTGTTACATTATCAACCTCAACAACAAAATCAGGACCTTCTGTATAATGTCTATTTTTCACTTGTACATCATTAACAAAAGTTATGACTTCTTCTGGTTGCTTAGTATTCCTAAATTTTATTTTATAATTTCTAAATTTAGGAATAATGCCACTTTTACCTTCTGTCGCTCTCACTATAACCGTATGATTGTTTGGTAAATAATTATAATCAATATTTGTTTTAATAAAAAATCCTTTGTTATATAAGTCACTCATACCGTCATCTTCATAAAGTTGATATGTATTACTTCGACCTGGAAAAATTTGAATTTCCATGTTTTTAGGCGGAGTTGTATCAAATAAATTTTCCTCATTACTAAGCGGAATGATTGAACCAGCTTTAACAAAAACAGGATAATCTTGATCTCTAAAAAATGACACATACGATCTTCCACCAGGAAACTTTTTTCCAGTTACAAAATCAAACCACACTCCATCAGGAATATAAAACTTATGAATAACTCGATTCATAACATGATTTTTTTTAGTAAGGATTGGTGAAATGAAAAATTCACTCCCTAAATAATATTGATTTCTATATAAAAGATCATCATACACTTCTTTATAACGATAATATATTGGTTCAATAATGAAACTTCCATACTTATGATATTTATATGCTTCAGAATAAAGATACGGGATTAAACGATGTCTTAATGTTAAATAATCTTTAACAATATTATAAGTTTTTATATTCCAACGCCAAGGTTCTCTTTTATAATATTTACCCTTTTGACTACCAAACTTCAAGATTGGACTGAAAACTCCAATTTGAACGAATCTAATATACAATTCATTATCTTCGATACCTTTATGATAACCACCAATATCATGACTCCACCATGCCACTCCAATATTTGAGGCACTTCCATTAAAAAATGGAATTAATTTTAAAGTTTCCCAATCTACTAAAGTTTTACCAGAATACAAAACTGGATAACGATGCGATGCAACTCGAGCATTATTTGACAAAATCATCGGACGACGTTTATAACTTCTTTTCATATCATAAAAATGATAATGATTTAAAACGAAATTATTAAATTTATTTATATCATTATTTATATCGATCCAATAAAAATCTACGTCTATTGCATCAAGAGGATGAATCATCATTTTAAGATAAACATCAATAAATCTTGGGTCTAGAGCATTAAAAGGAATAATTCCAGCTTCATCTGGTTCTAAATATTTTTTGGCATTTTCATAATATTCCTCGTATGGATAAATACCTTGGAGAGGATTAATATTAAGGCCTATACGAATTCCTTTTGAATGTAAATACGATATCATATCATAAGGCTCCTTAAAGTTTTCTTTATTGAAGGTAAATCCTGTTTTTAAATTTTTCTTCTTATCATAACTGTTTAAATGCCATTCTTCATTTAACAAAACAATTGATATCGGAATCTCTTGATAATCAAATTGATCAATTAAATCTTTTAACGTTTCATCGTTATAACTTTCATTTCTACTCCACCAATTACCTAAAGCATATCTAGGTATTAATGCAGGATAACCAGTTAGTTCATAATAATCTTGCAAGCATAGCTGATAATCATTCAAGTACATAAAAACATAGGTATCAATAGTTTGGGACGGTCGGTCAATAAAAACACCGTTTTCACTAATAATTTTTGATTCACTATCATCAATACTTGCAAATCCTTCTGTAGAATACAAAGCTCGTCCAAATTCATATTTACCCCGTTTATTAACAAGTTGTTGTTTAGGAGCTCCTAAATTTCTAACTTCAGGATGTCCATAATACCAAAAACGATCACTATTTAGTAACTCTACTTTTAAATTAGATGTTGCATTTAGCCTTCCACCCGAATAGTTTTTTTCTTTAACGTAAGATATTTTAAAATACTTGGTAGTAATTTCCAAAAATTTACTATCTTCTTTAACCTCAAATTGCGGTACGTTAAACTTACGATTCCACACCAAGGCAGTCGGACGATCTTCAAAAACACCTTCATCATTATATTCAAATCTAACTAATCTGTCTGTTAAAATTGTTATTCGATATTTTTTACCTTGAAAAATACTCTTTTCATTAGCAACAGCATTATCATAATTAATTTTAAATTGTTCCCCTAATTTATACATAGAATCACCCTTATTCTTTTATATTTCTTCTATTTTCATAAAATTAGTATGTTTTACTTCTTTTAAAGGATAACCACCTGTTATGATTATCTTGTCGTTTTTTTCTAAATTTAAAACATCAATTGCTTTAGTTGTAGAAGCTTTTATAATTTTATCAAATGAATTTAATTCATCAATTTTTTGAGCATATACACCAAAATTAAGAGCCAAGGATTTAACTGTACTAATATCTGGTGAGAGTGCTAAAATAGGACAAGATGGTCTAAAACGACTCATTTTTCTAGCCGTATAACCACTCATTGTGGGAACGACAATAGCATTTGCTTTTAATCGATTCGCACAATCAGCAACACTATAAGCAATTAATCCAGTCGCATCTTGTTTTTCAGTCCTCATAGCTTTACTTAATAAATCAATATAATCAATATTTTCTTCAGCCGACCTAATAACTTTTTCCATCGTTTGGAGTGCTAAAATAGGATGCTTCCCAACTGTTGTTTCACCACTTAACATTACCGCATCCACACCGTCTAAAACAGCATTTGCTATATCACTAACTTCAGCTCTTGTTGGTCTTAGTGTACTTTCCATTGAAGATAATAATTCAGTTGCAACAATGCTCACTTTCCCTTTTTGATGACATTTATTAATAATCATTTTTTGAATCCCTGGAATTCGCTCAAGTGGAATATCAACACCTAAGTCCCCTCTAGCAATCATAACCCCATCACTCACCCTGATTATTTCATCAATTTCGTGAATTGCAAGTTCATTTTCAATCTTAGCTACAATGCTAATATGATCATTTCCTAATTCAATTAACAAATCATTTACTTCTAAAATATCGTCACTACTAGATACAAAAGATAATGCTAAAAAATCAACATTCATCATATTAGCAAATTTAATATCTTCTCGATCTTTTTTACTAATAAATGGAATTTTAGTTTTAGAACACTCTATATTAACACTTTTTCCATCCCTAATAATTCCGTCATTTAAAACTTCACCTATTATATAATCAGCTGTTTTATCAACAATCTTTAATTCAATTTTACCATCGTCCAACTTAATACTTGCATTATGTTTTATATAATCAATAACTTGGGGGACAGTAATCGAAAAAGCATTTTTATCTCCAATTACTTCCTCTTTTACAATTTTGACCATTTCACCCGCCCGAAGAGTA
Organism: Mollicutes bacterium; assembly: GCA_012838395.1. Lineage (GTDB taxonomy): Bacteria > Bacillota_I > Bacilli_A > RF39 > UBA660 > DUPI01. Next base: position 3,629 of record DUPI01000042.1, on the reverse strand, counting down.
GCCTCACCATTGATAAACTTTCCTGTTCGAATTTCTGGTCCTTCCGTATCTAACATAATAGCAACGTTTGTATTTAGTTCCTTATTTAATTCGTTAACCTTATCAATAATATCCATACAAAATGAATAATCAGCATGACTGAGGTTAAGTCTAACAACATCCATTCCGTTTAATATTAGGTCTTTAATTATTTCTTTGTCCGTACTAGCAGGACCAATAGTCGCTATTATTTTAGTTTTATTCATACTATTATCACCATATTAATTATACCAAGTTTTGCCATGATTAAAAAGGTTTTTTAGATAATTTACCTTATTTTACACATTAATTAAAAAACAAAGAGATAATCCTGTATTTCCCTATTTTTAAACATAATCTTTATAAACAACTTCTTATTTTCTCAGAATCAATTGGTTCATTGTTTTCTTTAACCCCAACATTAAATGGTAAAATTGTATATAAAACATTTAAGTCAATAATATTTTTATATTATTTGCAATTTATACTTAAACCCACTAACAGTGAAATAATAAGATACTTTATAATAATTAAAATTCCTATCTAAAATTATTATGATATAATATTATAACTGTTAGGAAGTGAAATAATGAATTTATTTAAAAATACCAATAATAATAAACGTTATTATACACTGGATTATTTTTACAAACAAAAATTTAACTCAAAGGTGTTTAAGGTAAGTCTTAATGCTGGATTCACTTGTCCAAATATTGATGGTACCGTTGGCTATGGCGGATGTATTTACTGCTCCAAATCAGGAAGTGGTGATTATGCCGGAAATGTTGAAGATAATTTAATTAAACAGTTCAATGAAGTCAAAAATATACTTCATAAAAAATGGGAATGCGCGAAATACATAGGTTACTTTCAAGCAAGAACTAATACCCATGCTCCTCTTGAAATCTTAAAAGATAAATATGAGACTATTTTAAATTTAGACAATGTTGTCGGTTTAGCTATAGCAACTAGACCAGATGCCATTAGTGATGAGGTATTAGAATATTTAGGTAAATTAAATAAAAAAACTTTTTTAACCATTGAATTAGGACTACAAACAATTCATGAAAAAACATCTAAACTAATTAATCGTTGTCATGATCTTGAATGTTTTAGAGAAATGGTTTATAAATTAAAAGAAAAAAAAATTAATGTGGTTGTTCATCTTATAAATGGTTTACCTTATGAAACTAAAGAAATGATGTTAGAAACCGTTGACTATTTAAATAAACTGCCAATAGATGGCATTAAAATTCATATGTTACATATTTTAAAGGATACTCCCCTTGCTAATTTATATCAAAAGAAAAAATTTGAAATTTTAACTAAAGAGGAATATGTAAACATTGTTTGTGATCAACTTGAAAGATTAAATTCTAATATTGTTATTCACAGAATTACTGGTGACCCTAATGCTGATGACTTAGTTGAACCTAATTGGTTAATTAAAAAATTCGGGGTATTAAATGATATTGATAAAGAACTTGCCAAAAGAAACACTTACCAAGGTTTTAATTTAAACATTTTAAATAAAGTCAAACAATTAATGAGTAACCACCTTAAAGACAAGGATCTTGTTATTGATGCTACTGTTGGTAATGGAAAGGATACTTTATTTTTAGCTAATTTAGTTTCTAAAGGTTTTGTTTATGGATTTGATATTCAACAAACAGCCCTTGATAATGCAAGCAAATTACTTAAACGAAATAATATAACCAATTACCAATTGTTTTTAGAAGATCATCAAAATATTAACAAATTTTTAAAAGATTATTTAGGTAAAATAAGTCTTGTCAATTTTAATTTGGGCTATTTACCAGGTGGAGATAAAAGTATTACAACCAATTATCAATCAACCATTAAAGCAATTGATAACGCCTTAAAACTTCTCAATAATAAAGGTATGATTCTTATAACTGTTTACCCTGGACACAAAGCTGGTTTTGAAGAACATAAAGCTATAGAAAATTATCTAAAGAAACTAAAAAACTACCAAATAAATTATTATCATAACACAAGAAAAAAAGGGGCTCCCTATTTAATAAAAATAGCAAATTACCCACAATAAAAAGACCAATAAAACGGTCTTTTTAAATTTATTTTTATTATTAACTTCATTTGAAAAGTAATCTTAACGTCGGTTAATAAACCAAGTTGCACTTATATTGGCACTACTGCTTTCAGGTTCAGGATTTGGCATCTTAAATTTAATCATTAGCGGCACATTAAACCCTATACCAAAAGCCATACAAACCCCTGGTTGTAAAATTCTTAAATTTTTAATTACTTCATTTGTAATACTAGGTAACATTTCCTTAATATACGAAACATCTCTCGGATGTATCATTTTAAAAATCAAGAAGTTACCACATTGTGACAAAGTAGTTTCCGACAATTCTGATGGTCTTTGAGAAATAAGCCCTAGTAAGACTCCGTACTTACGTCCCTCTTTCGTAATTCTGTCAAATATGTTATAGCCTAACAAATTAATATCATTATCATTTTGAACGTATCGATGAGCTTCTTCTAAAATAATATGAAATGGTAACGTTGCTCTTCTTTCCATTTCTTTGGCATAATTAAACAATAATTTCGAATAAATTTTAGTAATTGTTTTTGCTAAACGATCATCTATATAGTTAATATTAAAATTAATAATTTGAGCTTTTTTACCATTATGAGCTGTTAACAAATTTTTTATATATTGGCTTTTAGTAATGTATTCTGGATAATCAAAATATACACTATAATTACTATTTACTAATGAATTTAATCTTATTTTTAAAACATTGGAATCGTCATAAATGCGATCACTCTTTAAAACCCCTTCAGAAATGAGTGCGAATTCAAAAGCATCTTGCAAATCTTTTAAACTATAAGCAAAGCTACCATCTGGTAATGATAATTCTAAATTATCAGTTAGAAAACTTTCAATAAAACTAGTAATTAATTCAATTTCTCTAATTTTACCAGACGAATCAATTACAAGTAATTGCTTTAACGGTCTAGTATATCCAGGTTGGAAGACTTCCGTTTCAAGGTTTAACTCTCTCGTATGATAGTGTGTTAATACTGATACAATTTGATCGCGAATTTGGACTGGTGGACGACCACTAGATAATATGTCCAAAAGAGCTCTAGCAATTATATCATTTTTATGCTTTAACACTAATTCTTCATCTTGCCCGAAAATAGTAACTAATTTTAGAGCTTTTTCAATAATTGGTAACTGTGAATGTCTTTCCGATCCTAGCAATAATGCTATATCATCAACATCTAATAGCCATAAAGGAATTTTCAAAATCTCAGTTTCACTAAAATGAAGATTTGTTGTATATGTTTTAAAGTTAATATTAGGATTCTTTTTATTAAGTTCACTAAAAGCATTGTGATATTCCCCATAAGCATCAAAAATAAAGATACTAGCTCGATAAGCTATAGAATCTTTTTTTTCAAACAAATTTTGAAGAATACGTGCTACACCACAAGATTTTCCACTACCTGTTGAACCAAAAATAGCAAAATGATTACTAAAAAAATTATTAATATTTACCCCTACTTGAATTTCAGGATAAATTGGGCTTGTCCCAAAATATAAATCTTTATGATCT
>DUPI01000041.1 GCA_012838395.1 Mollicutes bacterium | reverse complement strand
TTGGAATTTTAGTAATCCTGAAACTGCCGTTGCAGGAACAATTTTACACGCACTTGAATGGCTGTTTGTTAGAGTAGCCCCTTTTATTCTTATAGGTGGAATAATAGGAATTATTTTGACACGAAAAAAGGTTTAAAAGCGTTTTATCCTTTTTGGGGGAATGTTTAGATTTCAAATTACAATTTAAACTAACGAAAATGAAAAATTATGATATACTATTTATTGAATTGGTTAGGTTGGACAATTGTAGTTCTTCATTGCCAATTCTTTTTATTTAGGCACTGACTTTTTTTAAATAGCCCGATATAATTCATGTAGAGGTGATTATGGTGAATGGTTATGAAAAAGAAAGTAAAGTGTTTTTTATTGCAAAAGGTGCAGAAGCTCTAGCTCATGAAATATATTTATATAATAAGTACTTTAAAGAGAGTGCTGAAACTTTAGAACAGTTATATCGATCTACTACTGATGAAATAGTAATAACGGAACAAGAAAAACAATTAATGTTTGAACAAACTAAAAAAATATTGATTGATAAATATAACTTGAAATTAATTAGTATTGATCCTGTAGTTGTTGAATCTGTATAAGGAGGTTTGTGGTTGAATAAAAAATTAATAAAATTAAAAATTTGCAGTTAAGGAATTTTTTAATGACTATAAAAAGATAAAACATATATATTTTTCTAACTAAATTTGATATAATATATGTAGGTGATATTATGTTAAAAAACAAGTTAAACATTGATAATTCAACTGAACTTGCTAATATGGAAGAAAAAATAACAAAGAAAAAAGCACTAGAATTGTTTGACAGGAAAATACTTGAAACATTAGAAACAGGAACTTTTGAAACGCTCAAATATATTCATAAGTTTTTGTTCGATGAAATATATGATTTTGCTGGAAAAACAAGAGATGAAAACATAGCGAAAGGTAATTTTAGATTTACTCCAGTCATGTATTTAAATCCTGCTTTAGAAAATATTGATAAAATGCCTCAAAATACACTAGATGAAATAATCGAAAAATATGTTGAAATGAATATAGCTCATCCTTTTAGAGAAGGAAATGGTCGAAGTACTAGAATTTGGTTAGATTTAATCCTAAAAAAAGAATTAAAAAAAGTAGTAGATTGGAATAAAATTGATAAAGAAGACTATTTACTTGCTATGGAACGTAGTCCAATAAGAGATGTTGAAATAAAAGAACTTATCAAAAAATCTCTCACTGATAAAATAGAAGACCGTGGTGTTTATATGAAAGGTATAGATCATAGTTACTATTATGAAGGCTATCATTTGTATTTAACTGAAGATTTGGCATGATATGTTTCATTATATAGTTATGCAAATTAGGAGTGCCATTCCCAATTTGCATAACTTTTCCAAAATTTATTCCCGATTTGCATAAAAATCATCATATTTGACTAAAATTTGAAAAAAGTTAATATTACAAATTATAAATCATAAAAACTATTGTAATATAAAGGTAAACACGGTATAATTTAAGTATCAAATATGACTTAAATTATACTTTTTTATTGCATTATTAGCATACGACCAAACTAGTACGTTTCTATGATGGAGTTGATGGGTTAAAAACTGGTTATACCGCTGAGGCTGGATATTGTTTAACTGCAACAGCTAAGAAAAACAATACTAGATTTATAGCTGTTGTTATGGGGGTTAGTGATAGTAAAGTTAGAAATGTTGAAATATCAGAAATGTTAAATTTTGCTTTTGCCCAGTATGAAACCGAACAATTATTATCTAAAAATAGTATTTTAGGTACTGTCGAGATTGAAAAGGGTACTAAAAAATATGTTAATGTGATTCCGCTTGATAAAGTAACAATTCTTAATAAAAAAGGTAATCAAAAGAAAACAGCAACTTATGAATTAGAATTAGGAAAAATAAAGGCTCCTATAAAAAACGGAGATGTTATAGGCGAATTAATAATAAAAGAAAATGATCAAGTGACTAGAAGAATCGGTGTA
>DUPI01000005.1 GCA_012838395.1 Mollicutes bacterium | reverse complement strand
TATTTATTAAATCTTTTATTTTGTCAGTATTTTTAAAATTTAATTTCGCACAATCATTTAATTTTTCAACTCCATATTTTTGCGCGATTTCATAACCAATTTCATCTACTTGTTTTCCTGCACCATAAGGTAGAATCATTCCTAATTCATTACTTAATTCATCCATTTTTTTAATAAAATGATAACGACTAATTAATGATGCACAAGCCACACTTAAACTAATACTTTCAGCTTTAGTTAAAAAAGTAATATTTCTAAAAACAAACGGGCTACCTTTTAAGTAGTTATAATAAACAAAAGGTTTAGCAAATTGATCAACAATAACGTAATCATAATTTGGTTCTTTTTTTGTTAAAGATAATAACACCCGGTTGTGCAAAATAGCTTTTATTTTATTTAAATTAATATCTTTATTATAGTATTTATTATAATCAGTATTTGATAGCATAATTGTTTCGTGAGGAATTTTTTTAATGAATTGTGGAACAATATTTAATATCTTTTCATCAGTTAATTTTTTAGAATCAGTTACACCTAATTCTTTTAAAAAAGTGATATCAGTTTTTTTTACATAAGCAGCCGTCACCACAATCGGTCCAAAATAATCACCAGTTCCCACTTCATCAGAACCAATACTATTTGAATAAAAATAGTTCTCTTTATTTACTACTTCTTTTTTATCCTCTTTCTTTTTATCTTCACTATTAGTTAGTTCAATTTCTTTTTGAGGATTTAAATGCTTTTCCATTTGACTCCACATGGCAGCGTCAATATCAGCGCTTACTCCTTGAAAGACAACTTTGCCTGATTCATATAATGTCACGACAGTGTCGGATTCATCAGCTTGAAAAACAGCATAAGGGGGAGTTTTTTCACGTTTTTTATCTTCGAAATATTTAATCATTTTTTGTTTTGTATTGTCACTTATTTTTAAAGTAATAGTCATAACATTACCTCCTTGTTTAATTTTACCATAAAAATATCAAAAATACTTATCTTTTAGAAAAATAATAAAATGAAGTTAATGGATAATTTGAAATAAGAAATGATTTTTGATATAATATTTGTATTAAAATAATCTATAATTTTTATTGCACTAAGCCATAAGATTATAATATAATTATATTAGGAGGTAAATGTATGAATGTAGTAGATATAGGAATTGTGATTTTTTTAGTTTTTGGAGCTATTTTAGGTTTTAAAAGAGGTTTTACAAGACAATTAGTTGGTTCAGTTGGACTAATCGTAATTGTTTTACTGGCATTTAAATTAAGGACACCTGTTTCTATGTTTTTATTTAAAACTTTACCATTTTTTAACTTTGGCGGATTATTAAAAGGGGCTACGGTCTTAAATATAATAGTCTATGAATTTTTTGCTTTTTTAATTGTGTTAGTTGTACTGATGACTTTACTAAGAGTAGCAATGGTGGCAACCAAAATTTTTGAAAGTATATTAAATATGACCATTATTTTAGGAATACCTTCTAAAATATTAGGTGCAATTGTAGGTGTTATTGAGCACTATGTAATCGTCTTTATTATTTTATATTTTTTAACTTTACCATTTTTTAGTATTCAACTTACAGAAAATTCTAAATATACAGATAGAATTTTAAATAATACACCAATTTTATCAACTTTTATTGAAAAAAGTTTAGATGTCATGAAAGATCTTGGTCAATTAAAAGATAAATTTAAAGTAGAACAAGATGTTAATCAGTTTAATTTAGAGTCAATTGATTTATTATTAGATAAAAAAATTGTTAGTGTTGAAACTGTCGATGAATTAATTAACAAGAATAAATTAAAAATTGACAATGTTGAAAGTATATTGAGGAAATATCGTTAGAAGGAGGAGATATAATATGTTAATTGAAGGAAATGAAAGTAATTTTAATCAACTAGTTAATAATGATTTGGTTTTAGTTGATTTTTTTGCTGAGTGGTGTGGTCCGTGTCGTATGTTAGAGCCAGTACTTGATGATGTGGCAAATGATCGAAGTGATTTTGATATTGTTAAAGTAGATATTGATAAAAATCGTGCCCTAGCGCAGCAATTTGGTGTTATGAGTGTACCAACACTAATGATTTTTAAAAAGGGCGAGTTGATAGAAACCAAAAATGGTTTTATGCCTAAAGAATTATTAGTTAATTGGGTTAATGAACATAAATAATAAGAGATATGACAAGGTCATATCTTTTTACTTTACAGTAAATAAAAGTAAAATTTATTTAAAAGATTAGTCTAGCATTGCTTTTTTGATTTATTTGTTTTATTATATTTATAAGCAAACCAATTGATTTGATTTAATCGTTGCCTATGTAAACTGATACGACTTTCTTCGACTTAACTTTATTTTGTAGTTAATTTTTACATAATAAAATTGTGATTAAAATCACTTCCGAAGCATAACCGTTTCATGAATCAGATCAAGGTTTGCTTTTTATTTGAAAAAATATCAAGTTAGATTGCGAATGCAAGCTTCTCCGTGCTATAATTAACTCGGGTGGTACGATGCAGCGCTATTTCGCAAATTCAATAAATAATAATAAATTAATACTTAATGATGATGATTTTTACCATATTAAAACAGTTATGAGAATGAAAGAAAATGATCACATCGAAGTTGTATATGATAATACTTTATATTTGTGCTCTTTAGGTAATATAAATTTAAAGGAAGTTAATATAATAAGAAAACTAGAACATAATAATGATAATCCAGTTGAAGTAACTTTGATTGTTCCTTTGCTTAAAGAACAAAAAATGAGTTTGATTTTAGAAAAAGCTACGGAACTTGGTGTTAGTAGAATTATTCCCCTTGTTATGGAGAGAAGTATTATTAGAATTGATGAAAGTCGTTTTAATAAAAAATTAGAACGTTGGAGACGTATTTGTAAGGAAGCTAGCGAACAATCTAAAAGAGTCGATATTCCTGAGATTACTGAATTAAAAAAAATAAAAGATTTAGAAAACTTAGATGGAATAAAGTTAGTTTGTAGTACTGAGAAGAATATTTCAAGTATTAAAATATGTTTGAAAAAGCATGACTTCTGTGATAAAATAAATGTAGTAATTGGCCCTGAGGGTGGACTTACTAAAAATGAAGAAAAGATACTAGTGGACATTGGTTTTAAAAGAGTAACTTTAGGAAATAGAATTTTACGTGTTGAAACGGTACCAATGGTTATTTTAAGTATAATTAATTATGAATATATGGAGTGATTTGATGATTATTGAGTATTTTTTAAATATGAGTAATAGTGAACTAATATACTTTTTAATTATTATTATTTTAATTTTAATGCTAATTTTATTTGGTGTTAAGTTTAAAAAACGTACTAAAAATCACGTTACTAATAATGATGATGTTCCCAAAGTTACCCAAATTGTGAAGCCAATAACTGTTCCTGCGGAAACACCTAATCAATCGGAAGACAAAAATCAATTGGAATTAGATCGTGTTTTGGAACAAATGCGCAATAGTTTAAATGAACAAGAAAAAGACGATGTTCAATTATTTGAAGATGAACAAGAAGAAAAATCAATTATTAGTTATCAAGAATTGTTACGTGCTAATAATAAAGAAATTAGTGTTGAAAAAAAGGAAGAACAGCCTCAAAAGTTAGAAAAAGTACAAGCAACTACTGAAAAAAACACTAAATTTCGAAACTCAGAATTTATTTCTCCCATTTACGGAAGAGTTGATAATGATCTAGAGTATCCAACTATTCCTAAAATAAGGCGAGCTAAATTGGGTGATGATGAGATTGTTAATAAAAAAGTTGAAACTCCAGAACCTGAATTAGAAATTATTGATGATATTGAAATTGATATTAAAGAAGAAAAACCAATATCAATAATTGAACAAGAAAAAACAATTGATAGTAAAAACTTAAAGAAAGAAATGAATAAAAATGAGCAATTTTTAAAAGCTCTAAAAGATTTTCGTGAAAATTTGGAATAAACAATTAGTTTATTCCTTTTTAGGAGGTGCAGTATGAATTTTGCTATTGAAACTTTAGGATGTAAAGTAAACACATATGAAACAAATGTTATGATTGATGTTTTGAAAAATAAAGGTTATAATTTAATTAATTTTAATGAAATAGCCGATATATATATTATAAATACTTGTACGGTTACGAACAATGCTGACCATAAATCAATGAAAATGATAAGACAAGCTATTAAACGTAATCCCGATGCTGTTATTGTAGTGGTGGGCTGTTTAGTTCAAACTAACGATGAAATTATCGATACTATTCCTGGAATTGATATTATTTTAGGAAATGTTCATAAATCACGTATTGTTGATTATATCGAAGAGTATTTAGAAAAAAGAGAACCAATTAAAAAACTAGAAGATATTTGCAATGTTGATTTTGAAGAAATGCAATTAAATAATTTTAATAAAACAAGGGCCTTTGTTAAAATTCAAGATGGATGTAATAATTATTGCTCTTATTGTATTATTCCTTTTGCTAGAGGTAATCTACGTAGTAAAAAACCAGAAATTGTTATTAAAGAAATTAAAGACTTAGTAAATAATGGTCATCAAGAAATTGTCTTAACGGGTATTCATACGGGTAATTATGGTGTTGATTTAGAAAATTATTCTCTTGCTAAATTATTAAAAGAAATTATGTCAATTAACAATTTAAAAAGAGTGCGTATCTCATCAATTGAAATTACTGAGTTGAGTAATGAATTTATGGATGTTTTAAAGCGCTATGATGTTATCGTGGATCACATGCATATTCCTCTACAATCAGGTTCTAATGAAATATTAAAACTAATGAATAGAAAATATAATGTTGAGCAGTTTATGAATATATTAGAAAAACTTCGTACTATAAGACCTAATATGTTAATAACAACTGATGTAATTGTAGGTTTCCCTAATGAAACGGAAGAATTATTTTTAGAAACAGTTGCTACAATAAATAAAATAAAATTTTCTAAACTTCATGTTTTTCCATATTCAAAAAGGGAGGGTACAGCCGCTGCTAAAATGAAAAATCACGTTGACCCTGTTATAAAAAAAGAAAGAGTTCGCAAATTATTAAAATTATCTAAAAAATTAGAAGTAGAAAGTATGCAAAAATATTTAGGTAAAACAATTGAATTCATTCCCGAAGTATATAAAAACGAATACTTAATTGGTCATGCCGATAACTATTTATCAATTAAAGCAAAAGGTAAAGTTGAGTTACTAAACAAACCAGTTCAAGTGTTAATTAGTGCAATAAAACACCCGTATTGTATAGGTGAACTTGTTCAATAAATATCTAAAAAAGTTAGGTGCGAAAGGATGGAGTATGTTATGAAGTTTAAAAAGAATGGTTTTACTTTAGTAGAGGTATTAGGAGTAATTGTAATTTTAGGTCTTTTACTTATACTAGCTTTTCCTTCAATTATTAAACAAGTTAGGACCACAACGTCCGATATAGATAAAGCAACTAAGGACTTAATCACAAGTTCAGCTGTACTATATATTAGAGAAAACCGTAACGACTATCCAATTACCAAGAATAATGTATACTGTATAGCAATCCAAATTCTAATTGATAGTGGGGAATTGGTTGAAGACTTAATTGACGCCAAAACAGGTAAAAAGATTGATACCACTAAAGTTGTTAAAATTAATGTTGAAAATGAAACAAACATTGTTTATACTATTGTTAATTATAATCAATGTACAGAAGTAAGGAATGGCTAATTTAGGTTGTAAACCTTTATAGTTTACGTTTCGACTTGACAGTAAAACTTGACAACTATATTAATAAATAGTATATTGTTTTAGAAAGAGGGATATTATGGATAATGAAATGAATTATCGAAAATCATTAAATAAAAGTACTAATAAAAAAGTAATTAGAATAGGATCTCAAAATTATGTTGTGAATGCTGAAAGATTTAAAGAATTTAAAAAGAATGTAATAGCTATAACTGTTTCTGTGGCACTAGCAATTGCTACTTTTGGTTATGTAAAGGATAATATAAAATTTCATCATGAAAAAGTAGACATTAGTTTAGAAGTTTATGACCAAATGGTAGATAAAGGATATAAACCTGTTCCTGCGGACGGAGAATGGGACTATCGCTATGAACTTCTTGATGGAATTGACCCATTTGATTTATCAATTTATATGGGTAGCGAAGATGCTCTAAGCATACTTCAATATCGTGGTTATGAGTCATGGGATGATTATGCTCAACAAGAAGGGTATAAAAATCAAAGAGACTGGTATAATGCTCAAAAAAAGAAAGTTATAAATCCTGAAACTAAATCTAAAGGAGGAAAATAATGAAACCTTTAGCAGTAGGAGAAATGTTGACTCTTGGTGATGAAGTTGAATACGTAGTGATGAGTCGATTAAATCACAATAACAAAGACTATATTTTATTTGCTAACATTGATAACCCAGAAGATATTGTAGTTCGCATTGAAAAGTTTGAAAATAATGAGTTATGTTTAATGGGATTAGAAAACAGTGATGAATTTGATAGTGTCTTAAAGTTATTTGGTGACCAAATAAACAATAGCTTATAGTAAAATGATTAAAAAAATTAATCATTTTTATTTTTGATATTTTCTTTATTTGTCATAAAGTATCTAAAATATTTTGACAAATAATATAGTTTGTATTATTGAAAAATAGGTGAGACTGAATTAAGTCTTAAAATTTAATAATAACTATATAATTTTATTAAAGGAGATGTAACAAGTATGCTAAAAAGAATTAGTTCTAGAGCGATAATCATTGAAGGAAATAGTCTATATACAATATTTAGAAAAAAATAAAAGATGATGGTTCTATTAAAGAATATTATGTTCTTCCAGGTGGCGGCAAAGAGGCAAATGAAACATTGGAAGAAAATGTAATTCGAGAAATTAAAGAAGAATTTTCAGTTGCTGCTAAAATAAAAAAATATTTAGGAAAAATTGAAACAAATGATAAGATTGAACATTATTTTTCTTGTGAAATTATATCCGGATCTCCAACTTTAGGTGGTGAAGAATTAGAAAGATGCACTGAAGCTAATTATTATGAAATTAGAAAAGTATTAATTGATGACTTAGAGAAAATTGATATTTCAGCACCTACTATGATTATGAAAGCTTACAATGAGGAGGATGAAGATTTGTTAGTTTCTTAATTTAAGATTTCTTTAGTATTCCTAGTGAAATGCTTTTTTTTATGATAAAATGTTAATAGGTGATTTAATGAAACCATATATCAAAGGAACATATTCTAGAAACATATTTAAAGGAGACTCAGGATATGTTATTGGCTTATTTAAAATAAAAGAAACAAATATAGATAATTATGAAGATCAAATAAATAAAACAATTACTTTTACTGGTTATTTTCACGATTTAACAGAAGGGGATCCTTATTTATTTTATGGATATGAAGTTGATCATGTTAAATATGGAAAGCAATTTAATGTTGTAAAATATGAAAGGGTAAAACCAGAAAGTAAAGATGGATTAATTGACTTTTTATCAAGTGATCTTTTTCCTGGTGTTGGCCCTGTTTTAGCTACTTCAATTGTTGATACCTTAGGAGAAAATGCTATTGATATAATCATTACTGATGCTAGTAGTTTAAATCAAGTTCCCAAATTATCAAAAAAATTAGCGAATATGATTTATGTTAATCTAATTGACTATGAAGAAAGTCATAAAATTATAGTGGCGCTTTGTGATATGGGTTTTTCTATGAAAGATGCTTTAAGTATTTATAATGTTTATGGTACTAATACTTTAAATTATTTAGACCATAATATATATTGTATTATAGATGACGTTAAAACTATTTCATTTTTAAAAGTTGATCAATTAGCGAGGAGATTTAATGTTAGTCCTACGGACGAAAATAGAATTAAAGCCGCTATTGTTTACTTGATTGAAACTATTACCTTTAATACTGGTGATTCTTATTTAGAGTATAATTTACTTAAAGGTGAACTAGAAAAATTTTTAAATATTGAAATTCCTGATGAAACATTAAACCAGTATTTTCAAGATTTAGAACTAGAACTTAAAATCAAAATTGATAATGATAAGTATTATTTATTTGATTTATATGAAGCTGAAGAAAATATTCTTGAAACAATGAAATATTTAACTGTAAAACCGAGTGATAAATATAAACAAATTTTAAAAAAAATAGAGCAATTAGAGAAAAATCATAATATCGAATATAATGAGCTACAAAAAACAGCGATTATTAAAGCTTTAGAAAATAATGTATCAATTATTACTGGTGGACCTGGTACTGGTAAAACAACTATTATTAAAGCAATTGTCGAATTGTATAAAGAACTTAATAAACTTAATGAAACAGAATTACTTGATACCTTAGCACTCCTAGCTCCAACTGGTCGAGCTAGTAAAAAGATGAGTGAAGCCACTAATTTACCAGCTATGACGATACACCGTTTTTTAAAATGGAATAAAGATACCGATGAATTCGCTGTTAATGAATATAATCAAGATCAAAGTAAATTAATTATTGTTGATGAAACAAGCATGGTTGATATTATGCTTTTAGATAATCTTTTAAAAGGATTAACTAAAAACATTAAACTAGTACTAGTAGGAGATTACCATCAATTACCAAGCGTATCACCGGGTCAAATATTAAAAGATTTAGTTGAATGTGAAAAAATAGAAACAACTAAATTAGATGTGTTATACCGTCAAAGTGAAGACTCGTATATTCCGATACTTGCTAGTGAAATAAAAGATGGTGAATTACTTAATACAGCTTTTATCGAACATAGTGATTATCACTTTATTGAGTGTTACTCTAATGAAGTTATTAATAATTTAAAAACTTTAGTCAATTCCTTAATAAGTGAAGGTTACAATTACACTGATTTTCAAATAATGGCACCAATGTACCGTGGCATTAATGGTATTGATAATATAAATAAAGAATTACAAAAAATAATTAATCCACCTAGTAAAAACAAAAAAGAATATGCCTATGGTAATATAACTTTTAGAGTTAGTGATAAGGTCATTCAATTAGTTAATGTTCCTGATGAATTTATTTATAATGGTGACATTGGAATAATCATTGATATAATTAATTCACCACTTAGTGAAAGTGGTAAAACAGAAATATACGTTGAATATGATGGTAATGTTGTAAAATATATACCTCAAAACTTTAATCAAATTAGACATGCTTTTGCTATTTCCATTCATAAAGCTCAAGGTAGTGAATTTTCAACTGTTATTATTCCAATGTGTCAACACTATCAAAGAATGCTCTACCGCAAACTTATTTACACAGGTATTACGAGAGCTAAAAACAAATTATATTTAGTTGGTGATCCTAATGCATTTGCTTTTGCTATAAAAAATCCTAATGAATATAATCGTAAAAGTAATTTAAAAAATAAATTTGTGCATAATTTATAGAAAAAGATAGACACTATAAATGTATGTTAATCATACAAACCATATTTTTTAGCTAAGAGGGTGATATAATGAAAATGAGTAAAAACCTAGCACTTATGGCTTTAGGTGCGGGAGCTGTTTTGGCATATCAAAAATACAACAAACCAATAAGAAACCAAGTAGAGAAAGTCATTGATAAAACAATGAAAAAATCAGAAAATCAGCTAGGAAATATGATGTAACAAAAATCCCCATTTGGGGATTTTTAATTGTTTTATAATCTCTACTCGTGTATAATTAATTATAGTAGGTGATATATGAATCCCCAATTAAAAGCCTTGTTATTATTAATAACAATTGGAGTAGTAATTACAGTCATTAAAAAACTATTAAAAAAAACAAATAAGAGTATTGAAAATTTGAAATTAGAAGATACCCATAAGTTAATGATTGTGGCCCATCCCGATGATGAAACTATATGGGGTGGGGCTGAATTGTTAAAAGATAATTATTTAGTAGTTTGTATAACTTGCGGAAGTCAAAAAACACGAGTTAATGAGTTTGAAAAGGTCATGAAGTTATCTAATAATAAGTATTTAATGCTTGGATATCCTGATAAAAAGAATAATAAACGTGATGATTGGAGAGATTATTATTTTCAAATCTGCGATGCTCTTAGAAAAATTATTAATTATAAAGATTGGGATTTAATCATCACTCATAATCCCGATGGAGAGTATGGGCACGAGCATCATAAAATGACTAGTAAAATAGTTACTAACATTTTAAAAAACAAAGATAAATTATATTACTTTGGGAAGTATTATAAACCAAGTAAAATGAAAGTAATAAAAAATAATTTAACTAAAGTTGAACCCCAATATTTAGATATTAAAATAAACAAAATGATTGAAGTGTATAAGAGTCAAAGTTTTATTAAAAAAACTTTTTCTCATATGTTTGAATATGAAAATTGGAACAAAGCCAGTGATTGGAATAGTGAAAATTGAAGAATATATAAAAGTAGTAAAGGAGACCAAATAGATGAAAGTACTTGCAAGTGATTTTGATAATACATTATTTACCGAGGATTATGATGAAAATATAAAAAAAATAAATGAATTTGTCAATAAAGGAAATATATTTATTATAGCTACTGGGCGCAACCTCGGATTATTAAAACCAGAAATTGAAAGTAAAAACCTTAATTATGATTATTTAATTTGTAATGATGGTGGAATAATTTTTGATAAAAATTTAAACATTCTTTATCGCCTCGATATAGAAGAAGAAATAATCGATGATTTAGTTTTAGAATTAAAAAATGATCCTAATATTACAGTAACTTATATTGATGACGGTATCAATCATTTAACTCATAAAACAGTTAATAATAATGTCATTAATGCTAGATATATCAATCCAAAACAAGCCCAAGAAACCCTTGATAAATTAATGGAAAAATATAGTAATATTCAAGGGTATCTAAGTCATAATTGGATTAATATTGTTAATAAAAAAGCTAACAAGGGCAATGCTATTAAATATTTAAAAGAAAAATTAAACTTAAATAAACAAAATATTTATACAGTAGGAGATAACATTAATGATATTTCAATGAATGAAATGTACAATGGTTATTATATGAAAGATAACAGTAAACCGGAATTAATAGAAGTCAGCAAAGCTGCTGTTAATTCAGTTAAAGAATTAATAAACTTAATAGAAGCAGAAAAAAACGATATTTAGAAAATATCATTTTTTTTAACTTTTATTTTATTAGGCTCAATAACTTGTTCATTATTATCTTTTGTTTTTTGTAATACGTTTTTTAATTCAATTAAACTTTCTAACTCAGAACTTTTAGAATCCTCTAACTTAATATTTTTATTTTTTTCAAGTTCAACTGTTTTAGTTTCTTCATTGTCTAATTCAAGTGGTTCTTCATTTTTAGGTAAAGTACTACCATCTAAATTATTGAGATCTTTCTTAATATAAGACTTATAATAATCTTTCGCCGTTTTTAGTTGAAGGGCAATAGTTGAAAAATATAAAGCTTTAGAAATATTATCAATAACCTTAAATTTTGTGAAAAAGACAGAACAAATTAAAGAATCTAAAAATACCGTTTTAATTTTACCAATCATACTTGTTTCTGTTTGAATACCCAAAACATGAGCATAGCCATTAATACTAGCAATTGCCATATCAAGAAGAACTGGTATAATTAAATAGGGATTAGTAATAAACAGGGGAATAGTTACTGTTGTTATAAAAATTTTATCAACAACAGCATCTAATTTAGCACCAAAAGTTGAAGAAGCATCTAAAGTTCTAGCAACTTTTCCATCAAGAAAATCAGTTGCAGAAGCCCCAAGAGAAATTAGACCAGC
>DUPI01000040.1 GCA_012838395.1 Mollicutes bacterium | reverse complement strand
TTTGTTAATATGATCATTTTTAATATTATACTTCTCCATAAGTGACCTATTACCTATATATATTATTTCATTATTTACCTTCCCTTTTACACCGTAGCCACTTAAATTTTCCAAATCAGCAACTTCATCTAACTTGATATTTTCTTCTCTTGCATATTTTACGATTGCATAATTTTTGATGAATATTCATTGGACTCATGAACATCATCATAAAAAACTTGAGCCTCGTACCAAACTGGTGACCTATTAGCATTAAGATGAATAGAAATATATAAATCACAACCTGAACGATTAATAATATTACCTCTTCTTGATAAATCACTTCGCTTACGATTTATTGCATTAATAACCCCTAAATCATAATCACCGTATCTCGTCATATAAACAATAGCACCCGTACTACCTAATGTTTCACTTAAAACTTCCCCACTTTGAAGATTAATATCTGATTCATATATATCTTTATAAACAGCACCTGGGTCTGTTCCACCATGACCGGGGTCAATGTAAATTACTTTTCCTAAAAGTGGATAACTATTTTCTTTTGCATCAACATAATTAATTAGTAGGGCAAACATAATGAATAAACTAATACAAAAAATTCTATACTTTGACACATTATCACCTGATTAATTATATTCATTTGCTTTATAAATAGAAAAAAACATAATCATTAACCTTTTGAAATTGATTAATTTTTCATAAAGTAGTAAATTAGTTGGATTTAATATCAATGGTGATTTTTCTAAATTACCAGGATTAGTTAGTGCTATAAACGGGGTTATTTTCTCATTAAGCTTATAATCTGGAAAATGTTTTTTAAAAAAGATATTGAAGTTTGTCACACATCGTTGATATGCTTTTAATAATAACTCCCATGCATTATAAATAAAAAGGCAAAATCCTTCTGTTCGATAATTAATTGTAGGTTTATTAATAATTTCAAGCGCTAATAAATATGCTTCTTCTGACTTAGTTAATAAAGCCTCAATATACCTATTTAATTTTCCGCATTCAATCATAACACCACTTCCTTGCCTTTATTAAAACACTCTTGATTAAATTTTATTACTAAAGTATAACAATACTACACCATTTATAAGTGCTTTAAGCAATATAAAAAGCCTATAAACAATAGGTTTATAGGCTTTTTGATATTTGTTTTGCTTCTACCTCTTAGAAAACTGTGGTGCACGACGTGCTGCTTTAAGTCCTGGTTTTTTACGTTCTTTAACACGAGAATCTCTAGTAATAAATCCAGCTCTTTTTAAGATTTTTCTAAAACTTGTGTCACTCTCAGGATCATTTTTTGAATCATATTCTAAAAGTGCTCTTGTAATTCCTAAACGAATGGCTCCGGTTTGGCCGTTAAAGCCACCACCATTAACCTTAACATCAATATCAAAAATATCTTCTGTATTGGTTGCAACTAAAGGTTGTTTTAAATCCATAACATTTGTTTCATAAGGGAAAAACTCTCTTACATCAACACCGTTTACAGTAATTTTACCTTTTCCTGGAACCATTTTAACTTGAGCAATTGAAGACTTTCTTCTACCTGTTCCAATAAATAATTTTTTCTGCGTCATTTAAAACCCTCCTTTAATTAATTTTTAACTCAACTGGTTGTTGAGCGGCATGCGGATGTTCAGCACCCTCATACACAAATAACTTTCTATACATTTGACGTCCTAATCTTCCTTTAGGTAACATCCCTTTGATTGATCTTTCAATCATTTCAACTGGATATTTTTCTTTCATTACACGAGCCGTTCTAGTTCTTAATCCACCTGGATATCCACTGTGATTATAATATACTTTTTGATCAAGTTTATTTCCCGTTAAATTAATTTTAGAGGCATTAACTATGATAACAAAGTCTCCACAGTCAATATGTGGTGTGAAAGTAACTTTATTTTTTCCTCTTAAAATATGTGCA
>DUPI01000004.1 GCA_012838395.1 Mollicutes bacterium | reverse complement strand
TTTTTCACATAATTCACCTACTTACGGAACACCATTTGATATGATTAGATCCTTTGGAATTTCGTTTACTGCTGCAGCCGAAAACATTGCCAGTGGACAAAGAAGCGCTGCAGAAGTTATGAACACCTGGATGAACTCTCAAGGTCATAGAACAAATATTTTAAACTCGACGTATAATCAAATCGGTGTTGGAGTTGCAAGAGATGATAACGGTAATTTATTTTGGACCCAAATGTTTATAAGGAGTTAAGACTCCTTTTTTTATAATTTAAAAACAAACCTGATACGGTTTGTTTTACTTTTTATTTATCTAATTAGTAAAGTTAACATTTATATCTCCTAAACCACCATTTATTTTTATTATATTATCTCCACCCACATAAGCTTTATTCTTGATTGTTTGTTTTTCATTATTAATCCTAATAGTTCCAAGGCCTTTTTTAGCCGATATTGTATATAAATCTTGATTACCATGTAATAATAAATTAACTTTTCCGACACCACAATCAATTTTACTATTCCCAGCAATTTCTGCTTCAATGTCAACTGAGCCAACACCAGTTTCTAAATTTAAATTGTTTAATATTGATGATATTATTTCAGTTGCACCTACTCCTCCTTCAATATTAATATTATTAAATTTCGAATACGATATTTTCATTAAGCCAGCTCCTTGATTTATATTAAAATTATTCGCCACAACATTTACAATTTCAACTTTTCCAGCTCCAGAGTTTATTTTAAAATCCTCAAGAATTTTACCATCGGGAACATACAAAATTATTTTTGTATTATTTTTATTATTAAACCATTTTTGATTATCACTAATTTTTAATGTTCTTTTATTTAATTTTGATGAAAAATCATTTTTGATATTAGTAGCAACCACCTTAAATTCAGCACCGGTTTTTATTGTAATGTGGGCAGATGATATTTCTATATCTATTTTTTCAACATCTTGGTAAGTTTCAGAAAACTCTTTCCCACTATTACTTTCAAGTTCAAAATTAGTCACTATTGATAATCCAAATAAAACTGATCTTATAATAGATAAAATTATCATCATTGCTAAAAATATAGCAAATACTTTTATTGCTTTTTGGAATCCATTCATTTTATTTCTCCTCCTCCAAACAAGCAAAATGCTTCGATATAAATAGTTTTTTTATTTTCTACTTTATTTAGAATCTTGTTAGAAACTCCACCAAATATAGGTCTTGATTTAACTTTAATGTTTGCATCACTTGGTACTTTTATTTCTATTCCACCAAAAATCGAACTAGCTTTGATGACTGCCTCTTTAGTTATTTTAGCCTTTTGCAAATCTAAGGCAACACTAGCAAATACAACATCAATATTAGCACCTTTGAACTCCTACAATTATAAATACTAATCCCCAAAAAAACTTGCCTAAATTTTCTATTCTCGTCCTTCTTTCCATATAATATACAATTTAATTATATAACTATTAATTAATTATGTAAATAAGGTAATTAAATTAAAAAAATTACTATCTTAATAGTAATTTGATTTAACATATTTGGTGGAGCTGAGGGGAATTGAACCCCTGTCCAAAAATACAGTGTGTTTAAGCTTCTACAAGTTTAGTTAGCTATTAATTTTCCTAATAAGAGCCATAACTAACAAATGCTCTTTTAGTAAGTCTATAATTTTCATTATTACTCCTAGACAAAGTAACAATATAGCCCATTAATTCGAGCTTCTAAAATTCTTCATGGGCTAAGAATAATAGAAGCCTTTCACCTTTTTATTAAGCGAAAGCTAATTGTGTTCTGTTTCCAGTTATTTGTTTGTGTACTTGACGCGTACCTTCGACTTGCCACTCAAACCCTTATATTCCTGTCGAAACCAAGCAGCCCCGTAGTTAGATTATAACATTCTTACTTCTTTTTGTAAACTAAAAACTTATGGTAATATTTTCCCCCTTTCTCCCACAACTGTAGTATTATCCGGAATATCACTTAATACTACGGTATTTGACCCAATTTTAGCACTACTTCCTATTGTGAATTACCTAAGATTTGGGCACCACAACCAACCAAAACATTATTCTTTAAAGTAGGGTGACGTTTGTTAAGGTCTTTACCAGTTCCACCTAAAGTAACATTATGATATATTATACAATCATCACCTATAATTGCTGTTTCACCAATTACGGTACCCATTCCATGATCAATAAATAATCTTTTTCCTATTTTAGCACCAGGGTGTATTTCTATTCCTGTTAAAAACCTTCCAAGCTGTGAAATTAATCTAGCAATAAAATATAATTTTATATTATAACAAAAGTGACTAATACGATGAAATACTAAAATATGAAAGCCTTGATATAAAAGTATTACATGGATAATATTTTTAGCAGCAGGATCTTTTTTAACTATGTTTTGAGCATCATCATATAATTGCTTCATGCGTCTTCTCCTTTCAAATATACTATATCTATATGTTTAAAAAAACATTTAGATAATGATTATTATCTTTATTCAAAAGAAAAAAACCATTATGGTTTTAACGATAATACTCTTTATGTTCTTTTTGCATTTCTCTTGCTATATCTCTTTCCTTAATCGTTTGGCGCTTATCATATATTTTTTTACCTTTTCCTAAACCTAACAATATTTTTGCTTTATTCCTTTTAAAATATAATTTTAAAGGTATAAGTGTGAATCCTTCTGTAGTTAATAAATTATTTAATTTTATTATTTCCTTTTTGTGCATTAATAATTTTCTAGTTCTTGTTTCTTGATGATTGAATATGTTTCCTTGTTTGTATTGACTAATATGCATATTCAGTAAAAACAATTCATTATTCTTAACAATTGCATAACTATCAGTTAAATTAGCTGTTCCATTCCTAATCGATTTTATTTCTGTCCCCTTTAAAACAATTCCTGCTTCAAAGGTATCCACTATCTCATAATTAAAATGAGCTTGACGATTTCTTATTTCAATCAATTTATCAACTCCTTAAGCACTTACATTTACTTGTATATTATTTTCATATTCATTTATCACTTT
>DUPI01000039.1 GCA_012838395.1 Mollicutes bacterium | reverse complement strand
TTGTTCATCTTCTAAAGTAGGTGTTTTAATATATTGATAATTATATTTTTCCATTAAGGCTTTAAATAAATCTTCAATATACAATAATTTTCTAGCATTTTCTCCTGTAATATCTAATGTCATCTATTTACCGTCCTTTACTTTTTATTTTTCTTTTTCTTAGTTTCTTTCATATCACTTATCTTCATGTAAATATCAGTCTTATAAAATTTATAGGTTGTAATAATTATAATTGATGCTGGTAGTGAAATGAAAATCCCCATAAATCCAAATAAATAGCCCCCAGCAAAAACTGATAAGATTACAACAATTGGATGAACACGATTGCTTTTTTTAAAAACATAAGGATTAATAATATACGTATCAACGATTGATATTATCAAAATAACAACCAGTGTCTTAATTAACAGCCCCGGAAATGGTAAATTTACAGCAGCTGTAATTCCTGCAATTATATTAACTGATATCGCTCCAAAGAAAGGAATTAAATTACCAAGAGCTGCTAATAAACCAAGCAATAAAGCATTGGGATGATTAATAATATAATAAGCAGCAGTATAGATAAAAAAGGTTATAAATACAACTTTCATAAAGCCTAATAAATATAATTTCATTTCCTTATCTAAAATAATGAAATAGCGATAAGTTCGAGGTGATTTTTTACCTAAATAATTTTTAAACCAGTCTCTTATTCTATCCATATCAATTAAGAAATAAATTGAAACCGAAAGTGCAATTAACATATTAGAAACAACACTAAATGATAGGTTAATAATATTAATTGCTCCATCGGAAACATAATTGCTAAGTGCTAGAATAACAGAATTAAAACCACTTGTTAAACTCTCTTGTAAGGGACCAACATTAAGGTCGTGTTTTATTGACAACTCTTTTATAAACAAAATAATATTATTAAATAAACTACTTAATTGTTCAGTAAGCATTGGTACTACTAAAATAGCCACAAAAGAAAATAAACCAATAACTAATAATACAATAAAGACAATACTAAGAGCTTTAGGAACACCCTTTTTCTCTAAAAATTTAAGAACTGGATAAAGAGCATAAGCCATTATAAAAGCAATTATAAAAGGCATAATAATTGTCCATATTTTGGATAAAAATCCTCCCCAAAATTCATTCATTTGGTATATTAAAAAAATTATTAAAGTCACAATTGCTAGATTTATTAATTTAAAATCTAATTTGTTTTTAATCATATTATCACAGACTTTCTAAAACAATAGTAACAGGTCCATCATTAGTAATATTTACTTCCATATCAGCTCCAAACAAACCAGTTTCTACGTTTATATTATTTTCTTTTAATTTCTCATTAAATAAATTATATAAAAGTTCTGCCTCACTTGGGTTTAAGGCATCAGTATAACTTGGTCTTCGCCCTTTTAGAGTATTGGCATACAAAGTAAACTGAGAAATACTTAAAATACTAGCTCCAATATCAATTAATGATTTATTCATTATACCATCTTCGTCATCAAAAATACGAAGATTAATCAGTTTACTAATAATATATTCAATATCTTTGACAGTATCACCATGAGTAAAGCCAACTAAAACAACTAATCCATTATCAATACTACCAATAATTTTATTATTAACACTGACACTTGATTTTTTAGATCTTTGAATTACAAGTTTCATTATTTGATTATCCTCTCTACTGAAATAACATTAGAAATAGTCATAACCTCATTTATAAACTTAATTATATCTTCTTTATGTTCAACTAAAACAACAATTTCATACAAATAGTTATCCCCTTTAGTTAAAGCATTAATATTTTGAACAACAATGCTGGAATTTGATGTTTTAGCAATTATATTTAGTAATAAATTATCGTTATTTGATGCATCTATTAAAATAGCGGTTGGATATTTTTTAACAATAGTCTCATTCCATTTGACATCAATGATTCTTTCATCAAGTTCTCGAATATTTGGGCATACCATTCGATGTACTGTTATTCCATATCCTTTAGTAATATATCCAACGATTCGATCTCCAGGAATTGGTTTGCAACATGACGCAATATTTATTTTAATGTCATCAATTCCTTTAACAATAATATCATTTTTAATTACCGGTTGAACAACTTCTCTAGTTTGAGCTTTTTTAAGAATTATTTCTTCTTTTGTTTCATTGTCATTCATTATTACATTTATTAGCTGATTAGTTGGAATTTTATTAATTCCAACACTAATATATAATTCTTCCATATTCGCACATTTTAATTCTTCTAATATTTTATTGGTATTTTCTGAATTAAAAAAATCATTAAACGCGATTTTTCTCTTCCTTAATTCTTTAGCAACTAAATCTTCTCCACGTTTAATATTAGTTACTTTATCATTACGATTAAAGAAGGCTTTTATTTTATTTTTTGCCTGAACAGTTTTAGCAATGTTAATCCATTCCTTATTTGGTCCATCCGAATTTTTATTAACATTGATTTTAATAATATCATCATCTTTTAATTGATAATCTAGCGGAACAATACTTCCATTAACAATTGCTCCTACCATCCTGTCACCAACCTCTGTATGGACACGATAGGCAAAATCAATTGGTGTTGAGCCATTTGGTAATTCAACAACATCACCTTTGGGAGTAAAAACATAAATGGTATCTTTAAAAACATCTTTTTTAACAGAGTCGACAAACTCTTCATCATTAGATTCCGTATTTTTCAATTCAATAATCGATCTAAAAAATTGTAATTTTTGTTCCATCGTACTTTGCATTGAATGATTTTTACCTTTTTCTTTGTAACTCCAATGAGACGCGATACCATGTTCGGCAATTTTATCCATTTCATAGGTTCTTATTTGAATTTCAAACAAATTACCGTCCATTCCAAAAACAGTAGTATGAAGAGATTGATACATATTAGTTTTAGGCATGGCAATAAAGTCTTTAAAACGTTTTGGTATAGGACGATATTTAGAATGTAAAATACCTAAAGCTTGATAACACTCTTGTTCAGTATCAACAAATACTCGAAGTGCTAAAAGATCATAAATATCACTAAACTTACGGCCAGTATCTAATTTTTTATAAATACTATATATACTTTTAGCGCGTCCCTTAACTTCATTTTTTATACCATGATCGGCAAGTAAACTAGTTACTTTATTAACCATATCTTTAACAATATTGTCACGTTCTCTTTTGGTTTGATTAAGAGTTTCAACAATCGAATAATAAACATCTGGTTTTAAATAACGAAGTGATAAATCTTCTAATTCACTTTTTATTTGATTCATTCCTAAACGATGCGCGATAGGAATTAAAATATCTAAGGTTTCACGAGCTTTTTCTTTTTGTCTTTTTTCTGGTAAAACCCACAGAGTTCTCATATTATGCAAACGATCAGCTAATTTTATTATAATAACACGGACATCTTCTGATAATCCTACAATTATTTTACGGTGATTAGCAATCATAGCTTCGTTTTCTCCAGTGAAATTTAATTTATTAATCTTAGTAACTCCAACTACTAAAGACGTTATTTCTGGACCAAACTTTTCTGTTAATTCTTCTTCAGAAACTTCACAATCTTCTAAAATATCGTGAAGTAAAGCCGCACATATCGTTGTCATATCCGCAAAAACACCAGTTAAAATATAGGCTACATTTAAAGGATGTTCAATATAATCCTCATTAGTTAAGCGTTGCACACCAAAATGTTTTTCATATGCAAACAAGTAAGCTTTAGTAATTTTTTCTACATCAACTTTTTCTTTGTTATACGCTAAAAATTTTTCTCTTAATTTTTCGAAAGTAATTTTTTCTTTTTTGTTAGTCATAACATCACTCTTCTATTAATCTTCTTGATTATCAAAATAAACACGACGATTGCGCAGATTTAGTTTTTCTTTTAAATAATTATCAATTAAATTATTATCACAATTTAAAACATCACTTACCATTTCATGAAGTGCTAATGAATTTGAATTAAGCCATTTTATTTCCTTTAAGAAATTCCAAATATCTTCGTCTTTTATATAGTCGAAACCATTCCTGTGCATTTCACGTCTTTTAGTTGTTAAGGCAGGTTTTATCCTCTCGTATAATTCTTCTAATGAATTAAATGCCACGTCCATAATATTCCTCCTTATATTTAATAAACCAAGATTTTATACATATATATTAATTATATATGAAAACTCATAAATTTAAAAGGAGAAATAATGAAAAAGAGCAAATTTATTAAATCAACAATTATTTTAATTATTGGTGGAATGATTACTAAATTAACAAGTATGGTCATTAAAATAGTGATGACCAGATTAGTTGGTGTTGAAGGCATGGGAATTTATATGCTAATATCTCCTACTTTTATGCTGTTAATCGGGCTTGCACAGTTTGGATTTCCTATTGCAATATCAAAATTAGTAAGTGAAAATAAAAAGTAACATTATATAAAAGAATATTCGCAGATATTCATGCAAAAGAGTTTAACTCTTTTTCTTTTTTTGATATAATTTAAATTAGGAGATGATAATTATGAATTGTATATTTTGTAAGATTATGAATAATGAAATTCCTTCTTACACTGTTTATGAAGATGATATTGTTAAAATATTTCTAGATATTAATCCAGATTCAAATGGACACTTATTAATTGTTCCAAAAAAACATATATTAGATTTAAACGACATGGATAACAATACTTTAATGCATATTATGGATTTAGCAAAGAAATACCGACTAATTCTAGAAGAAAAACTTAAAATTGATGGTTTAACTTTAATTCAAAACAATGGAATGATTCAAGATGTAAAACATTTTCACTTACATCTTAAACCTTATTATAAAGAAATAGCAAATAAATTAGAACTGGAAGAGGTATTTAATATTATTACAAAGTAATTTAAATAAAAAAACTACTAATACAAGAATAATAGTAGTTTTATTTATTATAAGTTAAAAAAACTCATTATAGAGTTTATTTTTTTATTGTTTTAGAGCTTCTTTTCTTGATAAATTTAATCTTCCTCGTTTATCATAACCTAGTGATTTAACAATAATTTCGTCCCCTACTTTAACTATATCACTTGGTTTTTCAACACGTTCTTTATCTAAATGAGACACATGAACTAATCCTTCACATCCAGGCCATAGTTCAACAAAACATCCAAAATCCTCAACTTTAACGACAACACCAGTATATATTTTACCGTTTTCCACTTCTCTTACAATGTCTTTAATTAAGTTTTTTGCCTTATTAATTACTTCTTGATCAGTGTGATAAATAATAACACGCCCATCGTCTTCAATGTCAATTTTAACAGCATCTTTATCATTTACACTAATAACATTACTTGTATCTTGAATGATTTTTGTAATAACTTCACCACCACGACCAATAACGTCTTTAATTTTATCAGGGTTAATAGTAAAGATTTCCGTTTTTGGAGCATATTTACTAACTTCTTTTCTTGGCTCTGCAATAACATCACTCATAACTTCTAATATTTGTAAACGAGCGATTTTTGCCTGATCTAAAGCTTCAGTTAATATTTGTTTAGTTACACCTTTAATTTTTATATCCATTTGCATCGCGCATATTCCTGCTTTGGTTCCTGCAACTTTAAAATCCATATCTCCCATATGATCTTCTAAACCTTGAATATCAGTTAAGATAGTATAATCATCACCTTTGGTAATAAGCCCCATTGCGATTCCAGCAACAGGTGCTTTAATCGGAACACCAGCTGCCATTAATGATAAACAACCAGCACAGATACTTGCTTGGCTTGATGAACCATTACTTTCAAGTATTTCTGATACCACTCTAACGGTATATGGGAAATCTTCTTCAGTAGGCATTACTTGTAATAATGCTTTTTCACCTAGTGCCCCGTGACCAATTTCACGACGACCAGGGGAACCATATCTACCTGTTTCACCAACACTGAATTGCGGGAAATTATAATGAAGCATAAATCTCTTCGTATCTTCAATTCCTAAGCCATCAAGCATTTGGTGCTCACCTATTGCTCCTAGAGTTGTTACCGCTAATGCTTGTGTTTGACCTCTTGTAAACAAAGCTGAACCATGGGTTCTAGCAAGTATATCAATTTCAGCTGATAATGGACGAATTTCTTTCATTCCACGACCATCAGGTCTTACTTTTTGTTCAGTTATTAAATCTCTAACTAAATCCATTTCTATATTATCAACAATTTTACTTACTTGTTTAATAATTTCATTAAAATTTTCTGAATTTTGATAAACTTCTGTAAAATGATTAATCGCCTCTTCTTTTACTTTATCGATAGCAGCATATTTTTCTAATTTTTCTTTAACTTGAATGGCTTCTAACATAGCGCCACTAGAAAATTCTGTTACTTCATTTTCTAAATCTTTATCTAATGTCATTAATTCAACAGTTACTTTTTCTTTTCCAACTTCAGCAATTATCTGATTTTGAAAATCTACCAATTCTTTAATAGCTTCATGCCCAAACATAATAGCATCAACCATATCGCTTTCTAGCACTTCTTCGCTACTAGCTTCAACCATATTAATAGCATCTTTCGTCCCGGCTACTATTAAATTAATATCACTTTCCTCAATTTCATCAACAGTTGGATTAATAATAAATTCATTATTAACACGACCCACAATAACTCCTGCTACTGGCTCTGAAAATGGAATATCACTAATTCCAAGTGACAATGAACTTCCAAATAAAGCAGCCATTTCTGGAGCATTATCTTGATCAACACTCAACACTTGATTAACTACTTGAACTTCATTTCTAAAACCATCTTCAAATAAAGGTCTTATTGGACGATCAATCAATCTAGCCGATAATGTCGCATTTTCAGTTGGTCGACCTTCCCTTTTAATAAATCCACCTGGAATTTTACCAACCGAATATAACCTTTCAACATATAAGACTGTTAGAGGAAAAAAATCAGTATTAATGGCATTTTTACTCATAACTGAGGCTGTTAAAACAGCAGTATCACCATATCTAACTAAAACTGAACCATTGCTTTGTTTGGCCAATTCACCAGTTTCAACAATTAATTTTCGTCCCCTAAAATCTAATTCAAATATCTTTTTCATAAACTTCCTCCTTATTACAACTAAAGGCACTCAAAAAAGAGTGCCTACTTATATTTTTCATTAATTATTTTCTAAGTCCTAAACTTTGAACAATATCACGATATCTAAGAACGTCTTTATTTAATAAATAATTTAATAAACTACGACGTTGACCTACTTTTTTAAGTAAACCTCTTCTAGAATGAAAATCGTGCTTATGCTCTTTTAGATGTTCAGTTAACACCTTAATTTCTTCAGTTAAAATTGCAATTTGAACTTCAGCAGAACCAGTATCATTTTCTGATTTTGCATATTTTTTAACAATTTGTTCTTTAACTTCTTTTGATAAAGCCATTTTATCTTCTCCTTCCTTATAATTCACTTAAACCGAGACTGAGTTGGAGATTCTCTAATCCAAGAATAAGTATACTAATAATATACACCAAATCGGTTAGTTATGCAATAGATAAAAATAGATTTTTAACATTTTAGATAAACATTTTCCACGGTCTAATCTTATTTTTATCTTTATCATATTCCTTATATAGCGCTAATGCTTTGCCGTTAAAATCAGTAAATAATATTTCATTATACCCATATATATTGTTTATTATTTTACCATATCTTATATCTTGTTCTAACTTTTCATCAACTTTAAAATGAGGATAATTAGTTAACACTTCATGAATCGATTTAATACTATATTTATTATTTTTAAATTCATCAATGGTAATACAATCTTCAATTGCGAAATTACCATGCTTAGTTCTAACTAACTCACTCATAAGACCGACAGTATTTAAATTAGCTGCTATATCTCTTATTAAACTTCTAATATAGGTACCTTTACTAACCTTACATTTAACTTCAAAAATAACTTTATCGTTATCATATTTAATATCACCCAACAAGTTAAGTTCTTTTATATCAACAAGCCGTTTAGGGGGTTCTACTTCTTCATTATTTCTAGCATATTCATATAACTTTTTACCTTTAACTCTAACTGCTGAATAAATTGGAACCACTTGTTCATAAGTTCCAATCATATTATTTAAAACCGTTTTAATTTCCTCTTTTGTTTTATAACATTTTTCTTCATGTATTATGTTACCACTAATGTCTAATGTATCTGAAGTTATCCCAAGTACTACTTTAGCAATATATTCCTTATCATTAGAGGTTATCAATTCAACAATTTTAGTTGCTTTACCAACACAAATTGCCAGCACCCCCGTAGCTAGGGGATCTAACGTACCAGTATGTCCAACTTTTTTTATCTTTAAGTGCTTACTTACAATATTGACAACATCACGACTTGTAAAGTCTTTTTCTTTATTAATTAATATAACACCATCCACATTAATCACCATCACAATTATATCTTGAAATATAAAAAAGCACAAGGTTCTAATCAGAATCTCGCGCCATAATTATTAATCTTACTAAACTTAATAATGTTGAAATTAAACTAGCTACATAAGTCATAGCTGCAGCATTAAGCATAGCATCAGCTCTTTTTATTTCTGTGTTATCAATAATTTCTAAATTTATCAATTCAACTTTTGCTCTTTTAGAAGCATCAAACTCAACTGGTAGAGTAACTAGTTGAAAGACTAAAGTTGCTAAAATTATTAAAATACCTATCGTTAAATATGCAGTAATTCCAGCAATAATTGATATGAACAAAGCAAAGTATCCTAAGTAACTAATTAAGTTAACCACCGGCACCAAAGATGCCCGAATTTTCATAAAAACATAATTGTCTTTATCTTGAATTGCATGCCCAACTTCATGAGCTGCTACTGATACTGACGCTACAGAATCACCATGGAAAATTTCTGAAGATAATCTTATAACTTTTCTTCGCGGATCATAATGATCCGTTAATTGTCCCTTAGTCTCCACAATATGTATATCAGTTAAGCCATTCTTATCTAATATTTTACGAGCTACTTCAAAACCAGTAATACCTTGTTTTGTTTTAACCTTTCTATATTTTCGATAAGCGTTGTTAACTGAAGTTTGAGCCATTATTACTATAATAAACCCAATAATTGCCAACATAATAGTTAAGCCATTTTCTAATCCCATTGTCATATAACCCATTTTTACACCTCTATCTTACAATTTCATAAGTCGTTCCTTCACGACTATCTTTTATTATTATTCCCTTATCTTTTAATTCTTCCCTTAATTTATCAGCTAGAACATAATCTTTATTTTGTTTAGCGGCATTTCTCTTAGTTATAGTCTCTTTAATATACATAAGAAGTTCTTCGGAAATTTCAATTTCCTTTTCCTTTAATAAATCTAGGGATAAGACACTATCAAAGTCCGCTATTAAATATAATTTAGTATTATTATTTAATGTTTTATCTTTTAATACATCATATAATATTGTTAAAGCTGTTGAAGTATTTAAATCATTGTTCAAACCACTTTTAAACAATTCTTGATACCTCTCCACTTGTTCTGAATCAATATCTCCATTTGCTTCATTTTTAAGCTGATTAACACGATTAAGTAGTTTATTATAACTGTTAGCCGCTACATCTAAACTTTCATAACTAAATGCTAATTGGTTACGATAGTGAGACTGTAAGCAGAAAAAACGATAAGCTAGTGGATTATAACCTTTTTCTTGAAGTAAATAAACAGTTAAAAACTCACCTTTTGATTTACTCATCTTCCCTGCTGCTTCATTTAAATGTTCAGCATGTAACCAATACTTACACCATTCATGGCCTAAATAAGCTTCACTTTGCGCGATCTCGTTTGTATGGTGAGGAAATATATTATCAACACCACCACAATGAATATCTAAGTGTTCACCTAAATGTTTAATAGCAATTCCTGAACATTCAATATGCCAACCAGGATAACCTCTACCCCAGGGACTATCCCATTGCATTGCTTGATTTTCAAATTTTGAAACGGTAAACCAAAGTCCAAAATCATAAGGATTACGTTTAAATTCATCTAATGAAACATCCTCTCTAGCCCCGATTATTAAATCTTCACTATTTTTTCCAGATAAATCATAATAATTATCTATTTTACTAATATCAAAATAAACATTATTATTAGAAATATAAGCATAACCATCTTCTAATAATTTTTCAATCATCTTAATATAATCTTCAATTAAATCCGAAGCCTTCTCAATTATTAAAGGTTTTCTAATATTAAGTTTATCAGCATCATTAAAAAATGCCTCTGTATAGTATTCTGCTATTTCCCAAACCGTTTTATTTTCTCGAGCAGCTCCCTTTAACATCTTATCTTCCCCGGTATCACCATCACCAGTCAGGTGTCCAACATCAGTTATATTCATTACCCGTTTAACATTATAACCAATATATTCTAGTGATTTTTCTAAAATATCTTCAAAAATATAAGTCCTTAAATTACCAATATGAGCATAATGATAAACTGTCGGACCACAAGTATACATTTTAACTTCCTCTTCATTATAAGGAACAAATTTTTCTATTTTTCTTGTTAATGTATTATATAATTTCATGTTGCCACCTCTTTTTAATTATACCATAAATATATTTTATCAACAATATAAACACATTATATTTTATGCAACATTTATTTAATATCCTATAAAATATTAATCTTAAGAAAAAGTTGACAAATGTCAATTTTAATAATAAAATATAGTCATCAAAAAGTTAATAGTTTTTTAAAAAAATCATTGCATATAATTAACAAATATGGTAACATATAGAAGTAATGTTAATGGACCCTTAGCTCAGTTGGTTAGAGCATCCGGCTCATAACCGGACGGTCGAAGGTTCGAGTCCTTCAGGGTCCACCATTATAATGCAGGTGTGGCGAAATTGGCAGACGCACTAGACTTAGGATCTAGCGCCTTACGGCATGGGGGTTCAAGTCCCTTCACCTGCACCATTATATAATTTATTCGAGTTATTCGAATTTAAATACAGCAATCAATCGAAAGATTGTTTTTTTTATCTTGTAAAATCGCTAAAACAGTGGTTATTTAAATAGTGTAATTAATAGTTTCAATTTAATAATTTAGCAAATTATTAGTGTCCGTGCTATAATAGAATTAAGAATACGAGGTGCTTATCTTGAAACTATACGAATTGACTAGTGAGGAAATAATTTCAATTAAAAAATATCAAGTTGATGATTTTAAAATAATGAATTCTCTGCTAAGACAAGGGCTAGAAAGTGAAGTTAGAATTAATAGTAGTAATAGTAAGAGCTATCAGTTTATGACTAGAAGTTTAATGGAACAGTCCTTAGAAGATATTAAAAATTTATATTCTGCAATTATTAAAAGTTATATGAAAAATGGAAGTCAAAAACCAGGCAAACAATTGTTTAGAGGAACACAGGACTCTTTAATAGAATCGATGAAAAATAATGCCAGTTCTTTTTTATCGGCTACTACCAACATAAATCAAACTCTAACCTTTTCTAGAACATATAATAAAGCAAGTAATATTGCCGATGATTTTGATAAAGCAGTAATGCTTATTGACGGTAATGTCCCGTGGCTTAGCATTGAAAATGAGATAGGCGGTCTTGAAGATGAAGTGCTGTTTGTACCAGCAAAAATGCATATTAATGAAAAGCAATTCACAACAAACCAAAAATACGGGAAAGAATATACTGTTGTTTTAAGTGAAATTGATATTCCTGAAAAAACACCAGAGGAAATAGAACAAATGAGGAATGCAATATTACATAATACAGAAAAAATGAGTAAATATCTAAAGTATATTTTAGTAGTAAAGGATAATCCTAATTTTAGTAATAATCCAAGAACTTTAAGTTTAATTAACGAGTATAATGATTGGAAAAAATTGGTTGTAGAATACAATCATCAACAATATAAAATAATAAAAAATAAATTTATTAATAATCCGAATTTATATCAAGATAAAGAAGAAAACCTCAAAGACCAACGGGAAATTATAGATTATATTAAACAACAAATTGAGCAAGTTAAAAGGGCTAATTTAGAACTTATAGATTTAAGCGAAATTATTAGTAGCAGAGAGTTTCTAAATAATCCAGATACTAAACAAGTTGAAAAAAATAATGGCAACAAGCAAAAATAATAGAAAAACCGATAAAAAAATAATGATAATTATATAATTTGGATTTATAATAATACTGGTG
>DUPI01000038.1 GCA_012838395.1 Mollicutes bacterium | reverse complement strand
TTCGCTTATCAGCTTTAATGGATTTGCCTGTTACTTATATTTATTCTCATGATTCAATTAATGTTGGTCAAGACGGACCAACGCATCAACCCATTGAACAACTAGCAATGTTAAGATCAATTCCAAATATGAATGTTTTTAGACCAGCGGATGCTCATGAGCTAGTAGGATGTTGGAACGAAATATTAAATAATCGAAAGCCTAATTGTTTAGTAGTATCAAGAAATCCAGTTGATTTATTAAAAACTACTGATGCCAACAAAGTAAAATACGGGGCTTATATTGTTAAGCAAGAACAAGTGAAATTAGATGGTATTATTATAGCCACTGGTAGTGAAGTACAAACAGCTTGTCATTTATCTAACGAATTGTTTAAACAAGATAATTTAGACTTAAGAGTCGTTAGTATGCCATCAATGGAACTATTTTTAAAACAGACTATTGAGTATCAGAATCAAATAATTCCTAAAAATTATAAACGAATTGTAATTGAAGCCGGATCATCATTTGGTTGGTATCAATTTGTTGATAACAATGAATGCTTAATGACTGTTGATAAATTTGGAATAAGTGGAACTAGAGAAGAAGTATATGATTATTGTGATTTTTCATATGACAAGATAAAAAACAAAATTATCAAGTTATACAAAGAA
Source organism: Mollicutes bacterium (assembly GCA_012838395.1). Lineage (GTDB taxonomy): Bacteria > Bacillota_I > Bacilli_A > RF39 > UBA660 > DUPI01. The sequence goes on along the minus strand of DUPI01000038.1, from coordinate 12,940 downwards.
TAATATTAGTTTTATTATTCTTTTTTCTACAAAACTAGCACTTTAATTACTTTATAATAATGCTGGTGATATAATGCGCAAATATTATTTGTTTATAGTACAGGCTAAAGTAGCAGAGGTTTATGAGAATGATTTAAAAGATTTGTATACCAGTTTGTACGGATTATATAAAGGAAGGTTTAATAATTTAAACTATCGCATCTCTTTATTTGAACAAATATGTGTACCTTTTAAAGTTGATGTAATTAATAATTATTTCAAACGTTTATTATATGTAAAAAAACATAACAACAAGTATTTATATAATAAGAGAATATTAGTTTGTGATTTTGCTAATCACGATTATTTTTGGTTATCAAAACAAAATACTAAAATTAAATCATTTGAATATAATTAATAAACACCTTGATAAAAACAATATAATTTAGTAAAATTAATATATATGGAAGGAATGATAAAATGAATTGGGGAGCCTTTTTAATTGATTTATTAAAAGTATTAGGCGGTTTAATAGCAGGTGCGGTAATTGGCTTTTTTGTAGCTCGTAATTATATGAAAAAATATATGAAAAAAAACCCACCAATAAATGAACAAATGATTAAAGCAATGATGCAACAAATGGGGAGAACACCTAGCCAAAAACAAATTAATCAAATGATGAAAACAATGACTAAACATATGGACTAGTCATTGTTTTTTTTAGGAGGTGAATACGAAACCGATAATTGGAGTTGTTTTGCGCCCTGAAAAAAGTTTTGAAAAACATGAAATCATGTATATGTATAATGAAAAGTGGTAAATTAATAATTAATGGTGATGATAAGTTATTGCGAAACATTAAGAAAGAAAATGTTACCATTATTAAGTGTGGTATTCAAAAAAACAATCATTTATTAATCCATGATATTCAAACATCATTAAATAGAACAACATTCAAAGTAAAATATGATAATAAAGATTATAAAATAATTTTTAATGTTCCAGGAAGCCACTTAGTTAATAATGTTTTATTGGCGATTCAAGTTGGATTAGAATATGAAGTTCCAATTGAATCGATAATTTCGTCAATCGAAAATTACAAGGCTGGTGATAAAAGGATGTATGTTAAAACAATTAGAAGGAATAATGTTTTAATTGAGGACTGTTATAATTCTAGTTATGAATCTTTAGTTGGTGTTCTAGATTTGATAAAAAATAAACCTTTAAATAAGATTATTATTTTGGGCGATATTTTAGAATTAGGTAAATATAGTAATAAAATTCATCGCCGAGTTGGACACTATTTAAATTCTATTAATAATAAAACAGTATTACTTGTTGGAGAAAAAATGAAAGCTATAAAAAAGAATCATTTGCACTTTCAAAATAATAAAGAGTTAATTAAACATTTAAAGGAAGTTGATTTAAGTAATTCCATTATTTTAGTTAAAGGTTCTAGAGCTATGAAGTTAGAGGAAATAACGGAATATTTAAAAAAAATATAAATTTAATCGTTAATATGTAATTAACGTTTTTTTATTAAAAGTACTTGATTTGTTGAAGAAGGAACCAAAATAATATATAATGTCTATGCAAGGAAGTGGTGCAATGAAAATTAAATATAATTTATTACATAAAGATGTTAATAGTGAAGCTAGGTACGGGAAATTAGAAACTAAAAGGGGAATATTTGAAACTCCAATGTTTATGCCAGTTGGAACCTTAGCGAATGTTAAAACCTTAACACCAGAAGAGTTGAAAGAAGTTAATAGTGGAATTATTTTATCTAATACCTATCACTTATGGTTACGACCTGGTGAAGATATAGTTGCTAAAGCAGGTGGTCTTCATAAATTTATGAACTGGGATGGGCCGATTTTAACTGATAGCGGAGGATTTCAAGTTTTTTCACTAGCTGAAAAAAAGAATATTTTAGAAGAAGGAGTTTTTTTTAAAAGTCATTTAGATGGTAAAAAACTATTTTTAACCCCTGAACTTTCCATTGAAATTCAAAATAAACTAAATAGTGATATAGCTATGAGTTTTGATGAGTGCCCCCCATATCCGGTTACTTATGATTATATGAAAAACAGTGTTGAACGAACTTTAAGATGGGCTAAACGTGGAAAAAACGTTCATAATAACCCCAATCAAGCTTTATTTGGTATTGTTCAGGGGGGAGAGTTTGAAGATTTAAGAAAATTCAGTGCCATTGAAACAGTAAAAATGGATTTTGATGGATATTCAATAGGGGGGACTAGTGTCGGTGAAGATAAAGATACTATGTACAAAATGGTTGAATACTCAACTCCATATATACCGAGTGATAAAGTAAGATATTTAATGGGTGTTGGTGATCCGATTGACATTATCGAAGGAGTTATTCGAGGTGTTGATATTTTCGACTGTGTCTTACCAACAAGACTTGCTCGTCATGCTAGTGCTTTTACCAAATATGGAAAACTTAACTTAAAGAATGCAAAGTTTAAAGAAGATTTTACAACCCTTGATCCTACTTGTGAATGTTATACATGCCAAAATTATACTAAAGCCTATTTAAGACATTTATTTGTTTCTAAAGAATCATTAGGCGGTAGATTATTATCAATTCACAACATACGTTTTTTAATTAAATTAACAGAAGAATTAAGAGAAGCAATTAAAGAAAATAAAATATTAGAGTATAGAGAAGACTTTATTAAAAACTATTATTCAGAAGAAAAAAACAACTAAGTATTGATTTAAGGGGTGTTGATGTTTATGAAATACTACTATTTGATCATGTTTATAATTGTAATTTTTGTAGTGCTTATTAATCGTTATAAAGGAAATAAAAACTTATTATAAAGATCATATAAAGCCGGTTTCTAAAGGTGGCAAAACACAAGAAGGCAACCTTCAAACTTTATGTGAAAGGTGTAATTTAGGAAAAAGCAATAAACTCTAAAACGTAATTAGATATTGAAAATTAAATACAGTAACTATATAAAAGCATAAAAAGATATTTGATATCTTTTTTATTTGTCATTTTTTTGTTATAATCATATTAGGGTGTGAATATGAAAAATATATATAATTATTCCATTGAAGATTTAGAAAATTATTTTTTAACTATTAACGAAAAAAAATTTCGCGCAACACAAGTATATGAATGGTTATACAAAATGAGAATTAATAACTTTGATGAAATAAAAAATATGAAACAAGATGTAAAAGAAAAATTAAAAGAAGACTTTAATTTAGATAAATTAACAATTGTAAGCAAAGTACAAGGTCAAGATGTATATAAGTATTTATTTAAATTACATGACGGAAATACAATTGAAGCTGTTTTAATGAAACAATCCTATGGAAATAGTTTGTGTGTTTCTACCCAAGTAGGCTGTAATATTGGTTGCCATTTTTGTGAAAGTGGCAAATTAAAAAGAATTCGTAATTTAGAACCTAGTGAAATGTTATTGCCGATTCTTGCTATTGAAGCAGATTTAAATATCCGAATATCTCATGTTGTTTTAATGGGTATTGGTGAACCTTTTGATAATTATGATAATGTTATTAAGTTTATTAATATTATTAATCATCCTAAAGGAATAGATATTGGTGCTAGACATATAACTGTTTCAACTAGTGGGCTTGTACCAAAAATCGAGCAATTTATTAAAGATGGTAAACAAGTTAATTTGGCTATATCATTACATGCACCAAATGATGAAATTAGAAATAAATTAATGCCCATTAATAAAGTTTATAATCTATCAATGTTGATTAAAACTATTAAAAAGTATATTAGGATTACTAATAGACGGGTTACAATGGAATATATTATGTTAAAAGGAATTAATGATAGTTCAGAGTGCGCTAATGAATTATCGCAATTATTAAAAGGAATAAATTGTTATGTTAATTTAATACCATATAATGAAACTAGTAACTCACAGTTTAAAAAAAGTAATAAAGAAAATGTTATGAAATTTTATGATACTTTAAAAAGAAATAAAATTAATGTAACAATTAGAAAAGAATTTGGATCAAATTTGATGGCAGCATGTGGGCAACTTCGTGCGAATTATAAGGAGGACCAGTAATGGAATATTTTTATTTAACGGATTCCGGAAAAGTTAGAGATCACAACGAAGATAGTGTTGTTATTGTTAATAATAATAGTAATGAATATCTTATGATTGTAGCAGATGGTATGGGTGGACATCGAGCTGGTGAAGTGGCTTCAAGCATTGCGATAACTCATCTAGGTAAACGCTTTAAAGAATTAGGAAGTATTGGTAGCAAGGAAGAAGCGATTAACTGGTTAAAAGATACCGTTAGTGAAGCCAATATATTAATATATAGATATACTGAAGAAAATCCTACTAGTTTAGGAATGGGAACTACATTAGTGCTGTGCCTTAAAACGCAGGATTATTTATTATTTGGTAATATTGGTGATAGTTCTGGATTTGTTTTTAAAAACAAGAAACTGCATAAAATAACTGTCGATCATACTTTAGTAAATCTCCTTGTTAACTCAGGTGAATTAACCGAAGAAGAAGCTAAAGATCATCCTAAAAAAAATGTCTTAATGAGAGCTTTAGGAGCAACTAATACAGTAGAAATGGATATTTTTGATGTGGAAGTAGATGTTGATGGTGTTTTATTATGCAGTGATGGCTTAACTAATATGTTGGATGAAGATCAAATTGGTAGAGTATTGAATGAAAAAATAAGTTTAGAAGATAAATTAAATAAACTAGTTTTAAAAAGTAATAACCGTGGTGGAACTGATAACATATCAATTGCATGCTATTTAAAGGGTGGTGAAGATTAATGATTATTAAAGGACAAAAAATTAATGACCGTTATCAAATTATTAGATTAATTGGAGAAGGTGGAATGGCTAATGTTTATTTAGCGCAAGACATCATTCTTGACCGTAAAGTTGCGGTTAAAATTCTTCGTGGGGATTTAGCAGATGATGAGAAATTTGTTAGACGTTTTCAACGTGAAGCAATTTCAGCTTCTTCCCTAAACCATCCAAACATAGTTGAAATGTATGATGTTGGAGAAGATGATGGTAAATATTTTATAGTTATGGAATATATTGATGGTCGCACTTTAAAAAGTTTGATTAAAAGACGTGGAGCTTTAACTTTGGAAGAAGTTGTTGATATTATGCTCCAGTTAACAAGCGGCATTGCCCATGCCCATAATGGTTATATTATTCATAGGGATATAAAACCACAAAATATTTTAATATTAGATGATGGACGTTTAAAAATAACTGATTTTGGAATTGCTATGGCTTTAAATAGTAATGAATTAACTCAAACTAATTCAGTTATGGGTTCGGTTCACTATTTACCGCCAGAACAAGCAAATGGTAATGGGGCAACAATTAAAAGTGACATTTATTCTTTAGGAATTTTAATGTATGAGTTACTAATTGGTAAAATTCCTTTTAGAGGAGAAAATGCTGTTGAGATTGCGATTAAACAGATGAAAGAACAAATACCTAGTGTTCGAAAACAAAATCCTAACATTCCTCAAAGTTTAGAAAATATTATTTTAAAATCTTGTGCCAAAAACCCTAAAAATCGTTATGATAACGTTACAGAAATGTATATTGATCTTGAAAATGCATTAAATGAAGAATACAAAGATGTTAAACGTGTTGTTTATAAATACCCGGAACAAGATTTAGAAGAAACTAAAGTTATACCGGTTATAAAAGATACTAAAGAAGAAAAAACAGAATCAATAGATAATGAAAAGAAAGTTAATAAAATATTAATGATTCTTAGTGCTACAGCGATTGGGTTAATAACACTTTTAGTTTTAATGATTATCTTTTTGCCAAAATTAACTGCTGTTCCTGAGGTTAAGGTGCCTAATGTTGCTAATTTAACACCTGAAGAAGCTACTAAAACCTTAAAGGAATTAGGATTAAAAGTTAATGATGAAATAAGAGAAGAAAATAATAGTGAAATAAAAGAAGGGAAAGTTGTTAAAACTAGTCCTCACTATAATAGTATAGTTAAAAAGGGAAATACAATTACAATATATGTTTCTCTTGGAGAAGCAGGAGTAACGCTTGAAAATTATGTTGGAAAAAATTATTATGAAATAAAAGCCTTGCTTGAAACTAAAGGTATTTATGTGTTGACAGAAAAGAAAACGGTTGATGATGTTACTAAATATGATGAAAATATTATTATTGAACAAAAACCAAAAATTGGTAGCAAGTTAGTTGAAGGTGATACAGTAACTCTGTATTTACCAGATATTATTACTCAATATCCTGATTTCGCTTCAGAAAAATGGTCTGAAACTGATATTAGAGCTTTTGCTGATGAATATGGTCTAAGACTAACTATCGAATATAAGGAAAAAAGTGACTATGAAGAAGGTGCTATTATTTCACAAAGTCGCCCTCCTAAAAGTCAAATTATGCGTGGTGCGACCTTGAAAGTTGTCATCGCAACAAAACCAGTTGAAGAGCCTGTTGAAGACCCTGTTGAAGACCCAGCAAATGATCCTGTTGATGACCCACTTGATGAAATATTACCAGGTTCGGAATCATGATTGGAAGAATTGTAAAACTAGTTAGTAACGATTATACCGTACTGGTTAATGATGAATTATACGTCTGTAAATCAAAAGGGAAGTTTCGCAATTTAAATATTCGACCAACAGTTGGTGATATCGTTAAAATTGATGTTGACAATAAAATAATTACAGAAGTACATCCTAGAAAAAACGAATTGGTTCGCCCATCAGTTGTGAATGTCGATCAAGCTGTTATTGTAGCTAGTGTTAAAGAACCAGATTTTTCTACCAATTTATTAGATAAATTATTAATAATTATTGAATATAATAATATTTTACCAATTATTTGTTTTACAAAGTTGGATTTATTAACCAAAGAAGAACTAAACACTATTAATAAATATGTTGTTTATTATAAAAAAATTGGTTATCAAGTTTATCTCAATAATAATCACGATTATTTTAAACATATTTTTAAAAATAAAATAACTGTTTTTACAGGACAAAGTGGTGCTGGTAAATCCACTTTGTTAAACATGCTAGATAGCAATTTAGATATTTTAACAGCACCAATTTCTAAGGCTCTAGGGCGAGGTAAACATACAACTAGACATGTTGAATTATTACCAGTATTAGATGGTCTAATTGCTGACACGCCTGGTTTTTCATCTCTTTCTTTTGATGGAATGTCAGTTGCTGATATTCGTGATAATGTTATTGAATTTAACCAGTATCGACATGATTGCAAATATAAAGATTGTATGCATCATCATGAAGTTGATTGTGTTGTTAAGGAAAAAGTTAACGACCAAACCATTATTAAAAGTCGTTACGATAATTATATAAGTTTTATAAGTAAAGGGTGATATGATGAAAATATCGGCATCATTTTTATCAATTAAAGAAAATTTAAAAGAAAATGTTGAAAGGTTAGATAAAACAAGTATTGATTATTTACATCTTGATATTATGGATGGAAAATTTGTAACAAATAAAACATATACTATTGCTGAAATAAAATATTTGTTGCAAAATACTACTAAACCCAAAGATGTTCATTTGATGGTAAATGATGTTATGAAATATATTGATGACTTTATAACAATTAATCCAGAATTTATTACCTTTCACTTAGAAGCAATTGATAATCAAAGGGAAGTAATTAATTATTTAAAACAATACAATATTAAAGTGGGTATTTCAATTAAGCCTAAAACAAATATTGAGACATTACTTCCGTATTTACCCCTTATTGACTTAATACTTATTATGAGTGTTGAACCGGGTTATGGGGGGCAAGAATTTATAATGGAAACTACTTCTAAAATTGATAATTTAAAATACTTAAGAGATCAAAACAATTATAATTATATAATTCAAGTTGATGGTGGTATTAATAATAAAACAATTAAGTACTGTCAAAATGCTGATATAGTTGTAGTTGGTAGTTATATTACTAGTCGTGCTGATTATCAAACTCAAATTGATAAATTATTAAAATAGATATATTTAAAAAGTATATCTATTTTTGATTTTATAAAAACTTAAGCAAGGTGCAATTATTGTCTTTAAATGTTATATATGCTAAAATGAGATTACGAAAAGAGGTAGGATAATGGAATATAATGTTGGTATTATAGGATGCGGGCCAGCCGGTATTTTTAGTGCTTTAGAATTGTTAAAACATGACCCTGATATGAAAATTGTTATGTTTGATAAAGGGCGCAATATTAAGGTGAGAAATTGTCCGAAACAGAAAACTATCCAATGTATATCGTGCAAACCGTGTAACATATCATGTGGTTTTGGTGGGGCAGGTGCTTTTTCTGACGGTAAATTATCTTTATCAAAAGATGTTGGTGGTTGGTTAGAAGAATATATCGGTGTTGATAAAGTTAATGAATTAATTGAATATGTTGATAATGTTTATTTGAATTATGGTGGCAACACTCAAATTGCTTACAACAAGGAATTTGCCGAAAAAATGGAGTATGACTGTAGTAAATATGGTTTAAAATTTATTAAGTGTCCAATTAGACATCTTGGTACTGAAATGAGTGCAATTATAATGGAAAAAATGTATGACTTTATTATTAGTCATAAAAATGTTAAGGTTTTGGTAAATGAAGATGTTTTAGATGTTGAACTTAATGAAAAAAGCAAAAAAGTTATTACTAAAAAAGGTGAGTATTCATGTGATAATATTATTTTTGCTGTGGGACGAAGTGGTTCTGGTTGGTTATTTGATAAATGTAAAAGTTATAACATTAAAACAGATAACAATCAAATTGATATTGGTGTTAGAGTTGAATTACCTAGAGCCGTTACTGATCATTTGACTGATGAATTATATGAATTTAAAATATATAACACCTCTAAAACAACCGAAAATATTGTTAGAACTTTTTGTATGAATCCTGGTGGTTTTGTAGCCCAAGAAAATTATGATGATGACTTGGCATGTGTTAATGGACATAGTTTTCAAAATAAAAAAAGTAATTTAACAAACTTTGCTTTATTAGTTTCTGCCCAATTTACTGAGCCTTTTAATAATCCGATTGAATATGGTAAATATATAGCTAGGCTAGGTAATATGCTTACTGGTGGCAAAATAATGATTCAAAGATTGTATGACTTAAAAGCAGGACAAAGATCAACAGTTAAAAGAATAAAAAAGTTAACTTACAAACCAACATTAGAAGATGCTATTCCCGGTGATTTATCTTTTGTTTTACCTGCTAGAATTTTAAATGCTTTATTAGAAACGTTTGATGAATTAGAAAAAATTTGTCCCGGAATATCAGGAAAAGAAACTATTCTTTATGGTGTTGAAGTAAAGTTTTATTCATCCAAAATAAGAGTTGATAAAAATTTGGAAACAGCAATTAAAGGAGTATATGCAATTGGTGATGGAGCTGGTATTACAAGAGGCTTAATGCAAGCTTCAATTAGTGGGGTGATAGCTGCTCAAAATATATTGAAAAATGAGACTGTCTCTTAAGTGGCAGTCTTTTCTTTAAATAAATATATTTAATATATAAAAACAAAAGATAGACTAATGCTATTTTTTTTGTTATAATTAATTAGGCTTTTTTAACAAGAGAAAGGAGAAAAATGAATAAAATTAAAATATTTAGTCTAGGTGGACTAAATGAAAACGGAAAAAACATGTATATTATTGAAGTCGGAAAAGATATTTTTATCTTTGATGCAGGACTTAAATATGCAGATGACAAAATGTTAGGAATTGATTATATTATTCCTAATTATGATTATTTAAAAGAAAATAAAAACCGTATCGTAGGTATGTTTATAACTCATGGCCATGACGAACACATGGGAGCGATTCCGGATATTTTACTTGATATTCCGGAACTTAAAATTTATGCGACGGCTTTTACTTTAGAAACAATCAAAAAAGAATTAGAAAATGAGGAAATGTCAACCGATAATTTAATATTAATTAAACCTCATCGAAAAATAACTTTCGGGAAAAATAGTGTGTTCCCAATTAGTTTAACACACTCAGTACCTGATACGGTAGGATATGTGTTGTATACTGAAAGTGGAACAATTGTTTATACAGGAAACTTTGTTTTTGATCCAACAATGTCGGGTGCTTACAAAACAGATATTGGTAAACTAGCCTACGTTGGTAAACAAGGAGTATTATGTTTGTTGAGTGAATCGTTATATGCCGATAAACAAGGTTTTACTTCACCAAATCATCGTACCTCATCAATTATTCGGGAAACACTAAATAAAAATGAGGGTCGAATATTATTTAATACTTTTCAAAATAATTTATATCGAATTCAAGAATTATTATTGGAAGTAAGTGCGACTGAACGTAAGGTAGTAATAATGGGTAAACGTCTTGAAAACTCTATTATTAAGGCAATTGATATGAAATATATTGAATTTGATAAATCAAAAATCGCTTCTATTCAACATGTTAGAGACGAGGATGTTGTTGTATTAATATCAGACGAGCGTGAAAAACCATATTCAAACATTAGTCGTATTGTTCGAGGCTATGATAAATTTGTTAAAATTTCAGAAGAAGATACTGTTGTATTTGCAGCTCCGATTTATGAAGGTATGGAAAAAAGTGCAACAAAATTATTTGATGATATATCTAAAATTGGTGCCCAATTAGTATTATTACCAACTAAAAAGTATTTAGAACATCACGCATCTAGCGAAGATTTAATGTTGATGCTGGATTTAATAAAACCCAAGTATTATTTCCCTGTAATAGGGGAGTACCGTCATCAAGTTGCTAATGCATCTATTGCTGCAAGAGTTGGAATTCCCGAAGAAAATATTCTTCTTAAATTAAATGGTCAAGTTGCAACTTTTGAAAACGGTAAATTATTAGATACCAACGAAAAAATAAAAATAGATGATATTTTAATTGATGGAAAAACAATTGGAGACATTGGAGATTTAGTTCTTAAAGATCGTGAATCTTTAAGTGAAAATGGTATTGTTATAGTTACGGCAACATTATGTAAGACAAGCAAAAAGATTTTAGCGGGACCTGAAATATTAACTCGTGGATTTATCTTTGTTAAAGAAAATATTGATTTGATTAAAGAAGCTGAAAAAATATCATTGGAAGTTATTAATGATAATATTAAAAACAATTATATTGATTTTAATAAAGTAAGAACTGGTGTTCGTGATAAACTTGGAAAATATTTATATAAAGAGACTGGTTGTAAGCCAATGATACTAGTAGTAATGCAAGAAGTATAGCATTACTTTTTAGTTGGTAAAATATTGATTTATTAACCTTGATATGGTATTATCTATTAGTAGAAATGAAGTGATAAAATGAAATTACCCAATTTAGCAAATGCTAGAAAAAGAACAAAAAATCCAGTTGAAGTAATAACTGATAATTATAAACTAACTAACGATATGAAAAAACTTGGTTTAAATAGAGCCTATTACATAAAAACATATGGCTGTCAAATGAATGAACATGATACTGAAAAGATTAAGGCTATTTTAGAAGATATGAATTTTTATGAAGTAGATAAGATGGAAGAAGCCGATTTAATTTTATTAAATACTTGTGCCATTAGGGAAAATGCTCATAATAAAGTATTTGGAATGATTGGTCGAATTAAACATCTAAAGGAAAGCAAACCACATTTAATCGCTGGAATTTGTGGCTGTATGGCCCAAGAAGAAGTTGTCGTTGATGAAATTTTAACTAAATATAAATGGTTAGACATCGTCTTTGGTACTCATAATATTCATAATCTGCCCAACATCTTAGCAACTTCACTAGCTAAAAAGGAATTAGAAATAGAAGTTTTAAGTGTTGAAGGGGATGTATATGAAAATATTCCCGTGAAACGTGATAATTTATATAAAGCTTGGATTAATGTTATGTACGGCTGCGATAAGTTTTGTACTTATTGTATTGTACCTTATACCCGAGGAAAGCAAAGAAGTAGACAACCAGAATTTATTGTTGAGGAAGTTCAAACCTTGGTCAATGAAGGTTATCAAGAAATTACTTTGCTTGGTCAAAATGTTAATGCTTATGGCAAAGATTTAGATATTGATTATCGTATGGAAAATTTACTAGAAGATGTTGCTAAAACGGGTATTAACCGCATTCGTTTTGTAACTAGTCATCCATGGGATTTTACTGATAAAATGATTGAAGTAATAAAAAATAATGATAATATTATGCCTTACATTCATTTGCCAATTCAATCTGGATCTAATAAAATTTTAAAACTTATGGGAAGAAGATATACTAAAGAATCTTATTTCGAACTGTATAACAAGATTAAAGATGCTATTCCTAATGTTTCGATTACAACTGATATTATTGTTGGATTTCCAGGTGAAACCGAAGAGGATTTTAATGAAACTCTAGATATTGTTAATAAGTGTCAATTTGACTCGGCTTTTACTTTTATTTTTTCGAAACGAGTTGGAACACCAGCTGCTAAAATGACAGATAATGTTTCATTAGAAACTAAAAATAAAAGATTACAAGAACTAAATAAATTAGTAAATAAATATTCTAATTTAGCTAATCAAAAATATTTAAACAAAACAGTTCCAGTTTTATTAGAAGGATTTAGTGAAAAAAATAAAAAGACATTATTTGGTTATACAGATACTATGAAACTAGTTAATGTTGAAGCCGATGAATCGAACATTGGTAAAATTGTTGATGTCAAAATTACTGAAGTAAAGACATGGTCTTTAGATGGAAAAATATGTGAATAACATATTTTTTGTTTTAACTTTTATATGGTATAATAATTTCATTTAAGAGGTGTGAAATGAAAAAAATCGGGAAAAATGGCGTTCCAAAATTATAGTTTTAACATTATCAGGTGTGATGTTATTGCCCTTTTGGGGCAAAAATAAAGAAAAAATACTGACT
>DUPI01000037.1 GCA_012838395.1 Mollicutes bacterium | reverse complement strand
CTTTTTCTTATGTTATTTGAAAAGCGCTCACTCTAAAATTGACATTTAACTTATTGTAATGATATTATGTAATAGTAAGGCATAGTTGGTGATAGTTATGAAAAGAAGTCATACCTTAATAATATTATTTATATTTTTAGTTTATATAACGTTTAATCTTAATAATTATATTCCTAAAGAATATAATCACATTGTATATTTTATTATTAATATTATTTCGTTAATTTTCGCGTTAACAATTATTTTGGGTAATAAAAAGGTAGAATCTAAAATAGCGTGGACTATTTTTGTTTTATTTGTACCGGTGGTTGGTTTTATATTTTATATGATATTAGGAGTAGAGTATAGTCGTTTTAAAAAGTTTGATAAAGAAACTTTATCAGAAAAAGATATTGATAAAATATTTTATCAACCATTTAATGATTATCAAAATATAATTAAAAAATTAGGAAAACGTGGCGAAATTGCTAGATTAGTAAACAGAATTGGTAAAAGCCCCATATCTGATAATAATATGGTTAAAGTTTTAAATAATGGTGATGAAAAGTTTAAATATTTACTTCAGGAATTAGAAAAAGCTAAAACATTTATTCACTTTGAATATTTTATTGTCAAGGAAGGTATTATTTTTGATAAAATTAAGGAAGTATTAATTAGAAAAGCTCACAGTGGTGTTGAGGTCAGATTTTTGTATGATGATTTTGGTTGTGTTGATTTATCTAAAAAGATTATCAAGGAATTAAAAAACAATGGAATTCAAGTGGCTTGTTTTAATAAAATTAATTTTAGATTATTTCGACCGAGTATAAATTATCGAAACCATCGTAAAATTGTTGTCATTGATAACCGTGTTGCTTTTATGGGTGGTATTAATATTGGAGATGAGTATATCCATTTAGATGATTATTATGGTTTTTGGAGAGATAGCCACTTATTATTAAAAGGAACCGCTGTTAAGGATCTAAATATTGTTTTTATTAAAGATTGGTATCATACTACTGGTACATTATTAGATAATAAGAAATTTTTAAAAGAATATAAAAGTAATAATAAGAAAGATATTGTTCAAATTGTATCAGATGGTCCTCATAATAATGTTGATATTATGAGAAACACCTTTATTAAATTAATTAATGAGGCTAATAAACGTATATGGATAGTAACTCCGTATTTAATACTGGATAATGAATTGTCAATGGCTTTAAAATTAGCAGCAGCGTCTGGTGTTGATGTTAGAATTATTGTACCGGGATTATATGACAAAGGTAAAAAGATTGTTTATAGAGCAACGGAATCATTTTTTAATGAATTATTAGAATATGGTGTGAAAATTTATAAGTATCAAAATCTTTTTATCCATTCAAAAATATTAATAATTGATGATGATGTGGCCAGTGTTGGAACAGTAAATTTTGATTATCGTAGTTTTGATTTGCATTTTGAAGTAACAGCTATTACATATTCAAATTCGGTTGTGCAGGAATTAATTGAGTCATATAAAAAAGATTTAACTAACAGTACTCAAGTTATGTATGAAATGTGGATAAAAAGAAGTATCAAACAGCGAATTATTGAATCGTTAGTTAAAATCTTTTCACCGTTATTATAAAAAAAGATATTTTCATTTAATTTGAAAATATCTTTTTAATTATTTTTTTGTTTTAAAATCATTATTTTTTCATTTAATGATCTAATTTTACTTTCTTGAACCATTATTACTTTTTTATTTAATTGTCTTGCAATATTTGTTTCATCTCTTAATTCTTTTTGATTGTTGCGATTAAGTTCATCCGCATAAACAATAAGACATATATCAACTGTTGGAATTTTTGTTTTACTGTAACTTAGTTTCTGATTTAACCAAGATTTATAAGCACGTTTTTTTGATTCAAGAATCCTTAAATCTTGTATTTGAATATCATTTAATAAATTAAAGTTATCTAGATTTCTTACATATTCATCACTTTCAATTAAGAAGTTTTGTGAATTGCAGTCGATTTTCATATTAATCAAATCACGATACTCAAATTCATATGGCATAATAATATTGCAATTATTTAAATTATAACTATTTTTAATAACTTCAAGATATTCATCTAAAAACTCATATGATTCTTTGGCAGCAAGAACAAAAACGCTTTTATGATAATTGGTATTCATTTACAATTCACCTCCGGTTGCTATATAGTAACACTAACCATTTTTTTTGTCAAGTTAGTTAGTATATCTAAATGATTCATTTGAAATGTTAAAAATAATTCCAGCCATTAGCATATAGCTAAGAAGACTTGACCCCCCATAACTAATAAAAGGAAGGGTAATTCCCGTTATAGGTAATAGGCCAAAGGTCATTCCTATATTTTGGATTTGCTGATATAAAAGCATTCCAACAATTCCGGCAATGACATACTTATTAATATTTTTATTAGTATTTATAGCAACTGAAATAAGATAGGTATCAAAGAAAATTATTAAACCAATTAAAAATATTGAACCGATGAATCCGAAATTATTAGCATAAACAGCAAATATGAAATCCGTTTGTGGCTCTGGAAAATAAATAGGGGTGTTCCCTAAACCGTTTCCAAAAAAACCTCCAGCCCCAATAGCGCTTAATCCATTTTCTAACTGATATCCTGTTTTGCTTGACCAATCTAATAAACGATCAACTCGTAAGAAAAAGTTGGTTCCAAATAAGTTTATAAACATATCGGTATTAATAAAGTAAACGAGTAAAACAAAACCAATTAAAATTGCTAGACTACCAAATAAAATGGCAAACCAGCGGTACCTAATGCCAGATATAAATAACATTACAATGGTAATAATTAAATATATTAGCACAACACCAGTGTCTGGTTGTAAAAAGGTTAAGATACTAGGAATAAAAACAATGGTTGCAATTTTTAATAAGAAGATAAACTCTTCTTTAACAGTTGGATTAGCAAAATCATCATTAAATTTATTAACCATTTTAGCCAAAGTAATGATTAAAATAATTTTCATAAATTCACTAGGTTGAATAGTTCCGATTCCGGGAATTGTAAACCAACATCGAGCATCGTTGATTGGTTCAGCAAATAAGAGTAATCCTAATAATGACAAAACACCGATGATATATATAAACCAAATATTTCTATAAATATAGTTGTTTCCAATAAACATAATAAAATAGGCAATGATAAAGCCTAGTACATACCATAATAATTGTTTTATATAAAGATTATTCATAAAAGATGGTAACAATTTTTGAGAACTATGGATTGTTAATAAACTAATAATAACAAATAAAAACATAGGTATTAAAATAAATTTGTCAACTTTATACTTTGAAACATTTTTCATTGTTATCACCTATTAATATATTACACTAAAAATTATAATTATTCAATTGAATGGAAAATAAAAAGTTTTGTATTTTTCAAAAAATATAGTATAATTAAATTGGTGATGATATGGAATACATACAATATTTAATAATTATTTTGATATTGCTTGTAATTGCAATAGCAGTTACTAATTCTAAGAAGAAAGATTTTAAAATAAAAGCCAACAAATTAGTTGAATGCCTTGGAGGAAAGGAAAATATTTTAAATTATGAATTTAACAAATCAAGATTTGTTGTTAATTTAAAAGATATTAATAATGTTAACAAAGAGGCCATTCAAAAGATGGGTGCTAAGGGAATCGTGGAGATTGAAAATCAATTAAAAATTATTGTTGGTGATGATGCTAAACAATTGAAAAAACAAATTGAAGATTTAAAGTGATATAATTTGTCACTTTTTTTTATTATTCGACATGCTTCGACACCGATACATTATATAATTATTTTGAGGTGAGAAAGTGAATTTATTTGATTCTTTAATTTTAAACATAGTCTTGCTCACATTTCCAATAATCTTATGGTTATTTTATATGACACATAACAAAAATGTTGGAAAGACTGAAAAGGATTTGTTATTTGATTTTAGTTTGATTACGTCATTATATTTAACTATAAGGTTTGGAAAAACAATTGTTGATGATAATTTACTTCTGATTATAAATATACCTCTTATTATCGCATATTTAAAGAAGCGAAATAATTATTAAAACAGAAATTGTTAATAATAGCATTAAAGTGTATATTATTGACAATGGAGTAGGATTTACTCCCGAACAATTAAAACGTCTTGGTGAACCATTTTTAACAACCAAAACAAATGGAACAGGACTTGGTATTTCATTATCTCACGAAATAATAAAGGGTCATAATGGAACGATAGAATACTTTAGTGAACCCAATCAAGAGACGACAGTTGAAATCTCAATTCCCTTAATTGATAAACAGTAATCAATAAAAAAAAGACACTCGGATGGGTCTTTTTTGTTTGTTAATTTAACGATTCGATTCTGGTACCGCTTCTAAAAAAATACTTTCTTCAAACTCATGATTATTTTTGAGAGAAAACAATTTCTTTGTTGGTATTAAAAAATAGTCATAAATTAATAATTTTTCACCAGTATTAAGTACTGGGTCGTCCCAAGTTAAATCAAGGTGATACCAGGAATCTTCAAGATAAACAAAATTCCAAATATGGTCATCATTTGATATCTTATAATTAGGAATGTTCATTTTTATTAAAAATAACGACATAGCGTCACTATAACCACCACAGATAGCCATATTTTGAATTAACGGTCCAATTGCTTTATGTGATTGATAAACTGGGATAAAGTTTGGATCTTTTGAAGCTATAGCTTCAGCGCGTTTTGAATCATATGATGTGCTGTTGATAATATAATCATGAATTGCTAAAATTTTTTCTCTAACACTCATATTATCTTTAATAAGTTTATTATATATTTCATCAACTTTTTTTTCTAATAGTTCAATTTCGTGTTCATGATAATTCTTATCAACTTTAATTGTTATTCTACCAAAATTATTATAGTTAGTGTAGATAACGTTATATGAATTAAAAGGGTGAACGAAATTGTTTAAGATTGATAGAAAATCTGTATTTCTTGATATGGTTTCGATATCATCGATACAATTAGTATAATTTGTTCCGCAATAAAATGTGAAATTATCCCATCCATTATTTAAAATGGTATATAAAACATCAATTAATTCTTTTTTATTATTTGGTAAAAAATTTTGGGTTTCGCTTAAATATTGAAAGTTAGAATTCAGTTTGTATTGATTAGAATCTTCGATAATAATCTCTTTTTTATACACAAAATTAAAAATAACAAACTCAGAAATTTCTGTTTGAAAAATAATAGTAAATACTAAAATTAATACTAAGATTGTTGCTGCTATAATTTTTTTCACTGAATCACCTTTCTGTTAAAAAAAAGAGTAAATCATTCCATAACATTTACTTTTTTTGTTAGTTTTGATTTGTCACGTGCACCCTTATTAGCATGAATCACACCTTTTTTGGTTGCTTTATCAATTTTTTTAATCGCAACTTTTAACGAATCACTAGCTTTTTCTTTATCGTTTTCAACTATAGCTTTATTTACATTTTTAATAGCAGTACGCATACTTGCCTTATATTCATTATTACTTTGTTTTTTAGTAGCTATTACTTTTGTTTTTTTAACAGCGTTCTTTAAATTTGGCATTATTTCACCTCCCAAGTCATTAACACATTAATTTTAACAAAAAAATGATTAAAATGCAATAAAAACAAATATATTTGCCAAAATAACTATAGGTGAGAAAATGGGACACGAAATTAATTTAGAAAAATATCACATTCGAACAGATTTGGCAATTGAGGCAATTGCTAACATTAAATCAGAAACGGGAATAAAATCGCACGTTGAAAAAAAAGAGAAAATAACTATTACCTCAGTTTTTCTTGATGAAAAAGGTTCAAATCATATTGGGAAACCTGAAGGAGTTTATATAACAATTGAATTTGATGATGTTACTGACTATCATAATCAAGAAAATGTTAAACAAATTTTCAGTGAACAGTTAAAAGAAATGTTAACGTTTTTAAAAATTGATTCAGATGATTTGGTATTAATAGTGGGATTGGGTAATGAAAAATCAACACCTGATTCACTCGGACCTATGGCGATTAATAATATTGTTGTTACAAATCATTTATATATGTTAAACAGTTTAGGTGACGGTTTTAGAAGGGTCTGTGTCTTAAAGCCCGGGGTAATGGGCACAACTGGTATTGAAACTAGTGATTTAATTACCAGTTCCGTTAAAGGACTCAATCCTGATTTGGTTATTGTTATTGATTCACTAGCTAGTCAATCTGTTGAACGTTTAAATAAAACTATTCAAATGACCGATTCAGGAATCCATCCGGGAAGTGGGATTGGTAATCATCGTAAAAAAATCAATAAAGAAACTATTGGTGTTCCTGTAATTGCAATAGGTGTTCCAACAGTGGTAGATGCTGTTACAATCGTTAGTGATACTTTTAATTATATGCATAAGCACTTTTCCTATTCAAAACAAAATATTGATAATCCAATTGATCGATTAATCCCTATTACTAAAATTAATTATTTAAAACAACAATATAATTTAAAAAAAGATGATAAAGAAAAATTGTTAGGTATGGTTGGTAGTTTAAATGATAATGAATTAAAACAATTGATTTTTGAAGTTTTAACACCCATTGGGTATAATTTAATGGTAACACCTAAAGAAGTTGACTTTGTTATAAAAAAACTTGGAGAAGTTATTGGTAATGGTATTAATCGAGCACTTCATAAAAATGTTACTAATTTGTAAATTAAAACTTTAAGTTGTTTATGAAATGTTTTTGTTGTAAAATATAGCTGGTGATAATTATGAGCTTGATGTTGGAAGCTATTAAAGGTCGGGAAGGTGTAATTGATTTAATAAAAAATTATTTTACACTAACCAAAAGAGATAAAAGTAATGTCGATAAATTTATTTGTTCACTAATAAGAAGTTATAATAGTGAACATGATGTGTATCTTGAGTTATTTTTCAATAATGTAATTTATCAGCAAATACAAAACTTATCAGAAAATAACAAACTATTAAATCAATTTATTATTAGATATTCTAATGATGAGAATATATATAATAAATACGTTAAAGGTATTTTCCAAATTAATTATGTAGATTACCATACTAAAGTTAATCAAATGATAAAAGCAGATCCTAAACTAGTGGATTCTTATGTAAACCAAAATATAAATGAAGTAAGTTTTGAAAACAATTTAGAAATGAAGATGGTTGATGATTATATTACAAGAAAACTTAGTTATGATAGGAAACTTGCAAATAAGGATATAAGAAATATCGTTAAGTTTTTAATTGAGCAGTATAGTTATAAAGAATCTTTAAAGACCAAAGTTAAAACGGTAACTTTTATTGAAAATTTAAATAAACCAAAATTAAAGTTGCCACTAATTTTAAAAAAGACCAAGTTCTATTTTAATGTCTATGGGTATTGTGATTCTAATTTTGTTTACGATGGACTTATTACTATAAATACAGATCACTTTAAAATTAGAAAAAATTTAAAATTTGATACACCAACTTTATCGTTATTTAAATTGTTAATTACTTGCTTTCATGAACTTCAGCATGCTAAACAAAATCAAAAAACTAAATGTCATTTTTCTGATCCTGTAACATTATATTCTTTTAAAGAACAGTATTATTTATTTCTTATTACTAATGACTATTCGTTTTATTTTAACAATCATGAAAAATTTTATGGTGAAATAGATGCTAATTTAGTTGGATGTCAGCATGCTCTTGAAGTATTGAAAAAATATTCATTTAAAAGATATAAAGAAATAAAAACAATTGGCAGTGATTATTTAAAAAAACAATTAGTTGAAAAAAATAACTATGATGATGATTTTATTAGAAGACGAGTTAATTCGTTAGTCACGACTCGACCTAAATATATAAAAGAGGCACCAGTTTTGACATTAGAATATAATAAAGATGGTTCGAAAAAAAACATTGTAGAAATCTTAAACCAACCAACTTTAGAATTATTAGATAAAGATTTAATATATTATATTATTGCGAAAAATGTTGTTGAAAACAATTTATCTGAATTTATAACTAATATTCATAAACTATCTAATCAGTCTCTTGAACTTGTTAAGCAAGCGATTGGGTGGGAATTAAAAAACATTAATGAACGAAGCGAGTTAAATGATGAATTTATTAGAAGGCGTTACATTAGTGTTGAGAATGGTGAAAAACAAAATTTAAAACTATGTAAAAAATATTGTTTGCTTTTAAAATATAAACACTCGATTGAAGAAATTTTAAAAGATAACAAAGATATAGAAAAGGAAAAGGTTTTATTAAAACAAAGATAATTTTAATCTTTGTTTTTGTTTCGACAAAATAATCATTCATAATAATTTATAATAAGAATAAATTAAAGTGGGTGATTATATTAAAAAAAGATTTCAAACCAAAAAAAGAAAAAGAGGAATTGCTAAATACCTTTTTTACTTATTTATAATATATTTATCTTATCAGTTAATTACGAATTATTTTAATAATGTTCAACTGGTAACCAACAATGAGGATTTTATTAAAGCATTAATGGTTAATTCTAATTATCATCTTAAGTATGAAAAAAGTTCCAAAAATTTAGTTACCATTTTAACTAAATTTATAACTAATTTTGATATTAATGATCCCGTTTCTGTTTTGGAAAAAAATATTGTCTTTAAAGATAAAAACAAAACCAAAACAACTGTAAACAACAGCGACAACAATTTGTCAATTGAAGAACTTGAAAAAATTAGTCTGCACATTAATGATCCTTATTCGGTTAAGACTGACAACCCACGAATTTATATTTATAATTCTCATCAGTTAGAAAATTATAATAATAAAAATTTAGAAATTTATAATATTACTCCAAATGTTATGATGGCTTCCTATTTGTTAAAATAAAAACTTAACAAACTAGAAATACCAACGATTGTTGAGGAATCTAATATTATCGAGTTTATGAAAATCAATAATTGGCTTCATAAGGACAGTTATAAGGCTAGCCGTTTTTATATTATTGATGCTATTAATAAATATAAAAATTTAGATTTATTAATAGATTTGCACCGCGATGATTTAACAAAAGAAGCATCTACTATAACAATTAAAGGTAAAAAATATGCTAAAGTTTTATTTGTGGTTGGATTAGAAAACCCAGGATATCAAAAAAATTTAAGTTTAGCTAATAAAATAAATAATTTAATTAATAAAAAATACCCTTCTTTGAGTAGAGGAGTATTAACTAAAAAGGGAAAAGGTGTTGATGGAATCTACAATCAAGATTTAAGTCCTAAAATGATTTTACTAGAACTTGGAGGGCAACATAATACCATTGATGAGATTTTAAATACTATCGAAGTGATGTCGCATATTTTAAAAGAAATTGTTGGTGATAACTAATGAAGATAGAAGATAAATTGAAAATATACACAAAAATATTCAACATTTCATTTATCGTTTTGTTGATAACTTTTTTAGCGCTCTATGTATCACAATCTACAGGTTATTATAATTATGAACAGCATAAGAAGATGGTTTTAACTGAAGAAAAAATAAAACAGTTTGAGAAAGATGTTAAGCAAGGAAAAAACTTAGATCTTGAAAGTTATTTAGATAGTCCAGTTAAAAATTACCAAAATAAAGTTTCTAATTTTGGTTATCAATTATCTTATAATATTGGTAAATATACTAAGTTTGGAATCCAAAAAACATTTGGCTTCTTAAATAAGGTAATAGAGGGAGAACAAAAGTAACCCAAATGTCAATAAGCATAAAGTTGAAATATTAACTATGTTTTTATTTTTCAATACCTTTACTTAATGTATTTAAAATAAACTCTTGACTATTTTCATCGCTATTTTTCCATAATATTTCAAAAAAAACACCTAATCCAGGTAAAGTGATTTCATCATTTATCTCTATTGACGAAACAATTGATTGTTTTATTTCGTTTTGATCTGCATCTTTAAAATTATCCATAATGCTTTTTCTAATATCTATTTCCATATTATCATCCTTATATCCTTATTTTGTCAAATGCGTAAAATAATATACATTATTATTTCTTTTTTATGAAAAATATTATATAATGAAAGTAGTGATAGGAGGATTAATATGGATACATGGATGGTTTTTCTAATTATAGGTGCTATTGTTGTTTTAATATTAATGTTTATTATGAAAACATATAATAGTTTGATTAGGTTAAGGAATATGGTTAAAGATCAATGGGCTCAAATTGATGTCTTACTTAAAAGAAGGGCAGATTTGATTCCGAATCTTGTTGAAACAGTAAAAGGGTATGCAAGTCATGAAAGTGAAACTTTAGAAGCAGTTATCAGTGCGCGTAATAAGGCAGTAAGTGCAACGACAACGCATGATGAAATTCAAGCAAATGGGGAGTTGACACAGGCTCTAGGTCGCTTGTTCGCACTAACAGAAGCTTATCCAGATTTAAAAGCAAACACTAATTTTATGCAATTGCAATCAAGTTTAAAGGAAACTGAAGATAAAATTGCTTATGCAAGACAATTTTATAATGATGCCGTTTTAGGTTATAAAAACAAACTTGAGATGTTCCCATCAAACATTATAGCTGGGATGTTTAATTTTAAACCTGAAGAGTTCTTCGAAGCAACTGAGCTTGATAAAGAAGTGCCCCAAGTTAAATTTTAGACTTACAGTTGTAAGTCTTTTTTTAAAAAGGAGAATTTTTATGATTAAGAGATTGTTTAAAATATTAATTTTTATAGCGCTTCTTTGTCCAATTACAATTTTGGCAAAAGATGATGGAATAAGTAATTATTTTATTGAAGCCAATGTAAAGTCAAATGGAGATTTACAAGTGAAAGAATTGTTTGTATTAGAAGGGCAGTTTAATGGTTATGAGAGAATTATTAATTTTCAAAATCATAATGCTATGAAATTTAATGAAGATATAAAATCATTTCAAAGTAGTGATATCTACAATGGTTACGATATTGAATTGATTAAAATAAAGGCTATTGAAGTTGACAAAAATGTTAATTTTGATTATTTGTATAAAAATGGTGATGAGTTTGTTGAAGCCCTTAGTTCTTCAAATGGAATATATGGTCAATATGTTGTAACTAAAAATGTACATGGTGAAAGTTATAGAATATATAACCCAAGTACTGCAGGTAAAAGGGGATTCTATATTGAATACATCATTAAAGATTTAGCGGTAGTTCATAATGATATAGCTGAAATCTATTGGAATCTTTTTACTAATGAGCAAATAGAAAATATAAAAAATCTAGAAATGGTAGTTAATATTCCAAATAATGAGAATGAAATAAGAGTGTGGGGACATGGCCCTTTAAATGGTGAAACCAATATTATTAATAAAAATAAATTACAATATAAAATTAAAGATTTACCCGCGTCAAGATCAATCGATATTCGTTTTGTTTTTGATAAAGACGTTATTAATAAATCTTTAAAAAAGACAAATATTTCTGCACTAGATAAAATATTAGAAGTCGAAAACAAGCGGGCTGATGAAGCGAATGCGGAAAGAGAGCAAGCTAAGAAAATAGAAGCTAGAAAAAGAGCAATTAGTTATATGCTTGATATTTTTAAGTTTTTTTGGATTGCTGGTTTAGTCTATATAATTTACAATGTTTATAATAAACATGATAAGGAATATCAAACTTCTTTTAAAACTAAATATTTTCGTGATTTTCCAGGAAATTATGGTCCTTCAAATGTCGGATATTTGATTAATAAAAAAATAGGGGCTAAAGAAATCTCGGCTACTATTTTAGATTTAATTGTTAGAAAACATATTAATTATGAACAATTGAAAAAAAAGGAATATCAGTTAATATATAATCCTGATGCTACAGACGATGTATTGACAATAGCAGAGCAAAAACTTATTAAAATGTTATTTCAAACTATTGGTAAGGATAATAAAGTAACTGTTCGTGAAATCAATAATTATGCTAAAAAACATTACCAAACTTTTTTAAGTGGTTATAATGATTGGAATGATGCTGCAACTATTGAGGCTGAAGATAGAAATTTTTACGAAGTAAAAACTAATGTTAAATTAAAAGCAATCAGTTATAGTATTATTGGACTTTTGGCAACTTTTATCACCTTTGAATATTCTAATGTTCTTTTTATTAATATAGTTGTAATCATATCGGCTATAGGTTCATTAATATATTTTGCAACTATAACTAAACGAACTAAAGAAGGTCAGGATCATTATTTAAAGTGGATGGGACTTAATAGATTTCTTAAAGATTTTGGTAAGTTTAAAACTCGTGATTTACCTCAAATCGAACTTTGGGAAAAATATTTGGTATATGCTGTTGTTTTTGGTTCAGCTAAAAAACTAGCTAAAACAATGGAAATAAAATTTTCAGAAATGCCTGAAAGTAGTTATACAGTAGGTGATTATCTATTTGATATAACTTATTTAAGGATGTTAAACAACTTAAATTATAATATAAGCCAAGGTGTTAGCAGTGCAGTTAGTACAGCGTTGTCAACCAAAGCAATTAGTGAATCCAGCACATCATCAGGTGGAGGTTTCGGTGGAGGATTCTCAGGTGGAGGTGGCTTTGGTGGTGGAGGCGGTGGCGGTGGCCGTTTCTAATACAAAAAAAGAAACACTAGAGGTGTTCCTAAAATTATTTTTTAAATCATTTGATAGTTGCTATCAGTGAAATTATTGTTATATGGTTTTGGGGTGCCAGAAGTTCTTTCTAACTCTGAAACACGGCGCTCCAAATTGTCTAAACGACGATTTAGGTTATTAATTTCTTGATTAGGCGAACTTTGTTGTGAGCCTTGGGGTTGTTGATGACCACAACCAGGCTGTTGTAATCCTGGTTGACTACCAG
>DUPI01000036.1 GCA_012838395.1 Mollicutes bacterium | reverse complement strand
TTAGCTACTGAATTGCCTAGTACTATGCCTAAATCAGTTGTTAACTTTTTAGGAGCATTTTTCTCAGGATTAGGTGTCTTTGTTGTAGGACTCATAATTGGTTTTTATTTATTAATTAGTTTTGATAGTTTTAATGATTCGATCATAACTTTTCTACCAAATAGATTAAGAAATGATGCCAGGGATTTAATCAATGAAGTAAATACTTCATTGCGAAAATTTGTACAAGGAACTTTATTGGCAGCTGTGTTAATCTTTGTTATTAGCACAATAGGATTTTATATTGTTGGTTTAAAAGGTGCTTTATTGTTTGGACTTTTTTGTGGAATTACCAATATTATTCCTTTTGTTGGACCATACATTGGTGGTATACCAGCTGTTATTGTGGCCTTTTCACAAAGCCCTCAAATTGGAGTGTTAGTATTACTTATTATAGTTGTTGTTCAATTTATTGAAGGTAATTTTTTACAGCCTCTTTTAATGAGCCGTATGGTTAAACTACACCCAGTAACAATTATGTTAGGTTTATTAGTATTTGGTTACTATTGGGGCGTAATTGGAATGGTGCTAGCAACTCCTTTAATTGCATCAATAAAATCAATTTTTTCTTATTTCAATGAACGATTTCATTTTCTAAAAACTGAAGAATGATAGAGAGGAAGAAAATATGAACATAAAAAATAAGCAACCAAAAATATATATATTATCAGGAAAAGCCCGAAGTGGTAAAGATACTGTTGCTAAAATAATAGATACAATTAGTGAAGAACGGGGTTTAAAGTGTATTAATTTACAATATAGCTCTTATCTTAAAGAATACGCTAAGAAAATAAGTGGTTGGGATGGCAGTGAAGAAACAAAACCTCGAACTCTGTTGCAACAATTAGGAACAGAAATAATTAGAAACCAAATAGATGAATTATTTTTTGTAAAAAGAATGTGTTCAGATATAGAAGTTTATTCTAATTTTTTTGATATCATTACTATAAGTGATGCAAGATTTAAATTAGAAATAGATATTCCTAAAGAAAAATTTTCTAATGTTGTTTCTCTTTCTGTTGTCCGTCCAAATAATAAAGAACTTTTAACTGAAGAGCAACAAAAACATTCATCAGAAATAGATCTAGATGATTATGATAAATATGATCACAATATAATAAATGATGGCGATTTAATAGATTTAGAGCAAAAGACTAGAGAAATTATTGAAAAAGAATTAAAATCAAAAAACAAAATAACGCACAATGAAATGCGTCAAATGTGGTTTGATTTTTGGAGTCAAAAGGAACATGACATTATTCAAAGTTCTTCTTTAGTGCCTCTTAATGATCCAACTTTATTATGGATCAATGCCGGTGTTACCCCATTAAAAAAATATTTTGATGGTACATTAATACCAAATAATCGTCGTCTGGCAAGTAGTCAAAAATGTATTCGAACTAATGATATTGAAAATGTTGGAAAAACCACTCGTCATGCAACATTTTTTGAAATGCTTGGTAATTTTTCGATTGGAGATTATTTTATAAAAGAAGCAATTACTTGGTCATGGGAATTTTTAACTAGTAATGAATGGTTAGGATTCGACTGTGAAAAACTATATGTAACTATTTATCCCAAAGATGAAGACGCTTATAATACTTGGAAACAAGTTGGTGTTTCTGAAGATCATATCATTCGTTTAGAAAGTAATTATTGGGAAATCGGACCAGGTCCAAGTGGCCCATGTAGTGAAATATTTTATGATCGCGGACCAGAATATGATCCTGATAATTTAGGGATTAAATTATTAGAAGATGATATTGATAATGATCGTTACATTGAAATTTGGAATAATGTCTTTAGTATGTATAATGCTGAAGAGGGAGTTAGTCGCGAAAATTATAAAGAACTTCCAAGTAAAAACATTGATACTGGTATGGGATTAGAAAGAATCTTAACTGTATTACAAGATGTTGATAGTATTTATGATACTGATTTATTTGTTCCTATAATAAACCATATTTCAGAAATAAGTAACCGTGATTATTCAGGTGAAATGTCTTTTAAAGTTATTGCAGATCACATGAGGACTATTACTTTTGCTCTATCGGACGGTGCGAATTTTGGTAATAGTGGACGTGATTATGTTTTACGAAGATTATTGAGGCGTTCAATTCGTCATGGTAAAAAATTAGGAATTGAAGAACCATTTATGTATAAATTAGTGCCAACTGTCATTAAAATTATGGAAAAACATTATTCATACTTAAAAGAGCATGAAACTAAAGTTATGGATAAGATTATTAAAGAAGAACAGTTATTTCACCAAACATTATTAGATGGTGAAAAAAAATTAAATGAATTAATAAATTCAAGTACCGATAAAACAATTAGTGGAGAAGATGCTTTTAAATTATATGATACATATGGTTTCCCATTTGAGTTAACCGAAGAAACAGCTGAAGAATTAGGCTACACTGTTTCAAAAGCAGAATTTGAAGCTAGCATGAAACGTCAACAAGAACTAGCAAGAGCAGCACGTTCTGATGTTAGTAGTATGAATCTTCAAAATGAGGCTTTAATTAAATTTAAAGAAACTAGTAAGTTTGTTGGTTATGATACATTAAATGCAACAACCCAAATTATAGGATTGTTTGACGGGAATAAAATGACTGATACTTTAACAAGAGAAGGTTATGTTGTTTTAGAAGAAACTCCATTTTATGCTGAATCTGGTGGACAAGTGTCAGATAAAGGAACTTTCGTAATTAATGGTCAAAAAATTGATGTTTTAGATTTATTCAAAGGGCCGAACAATCAACATTTCCACTTTGTTAAATTAGAAGAGGATTTAAAAGTAGGAGATACAGTTGTAGCAACGGTTGATGAAAAAGTTCGCAATAATACTAAAAAGAATCATAGTTCAGCACATTTATTACAAAAAGTTTTACGTGAAGTGCTAGGTAAAGAAGTAATGCAAGCGGGATCAAGAGTTGACGATAAGACTTTGCGCTTTGATTTTACTTATGATAATAAAATTAGTGATGAAGATGTTATTAAGATAGAAAATTTAGTTAATGACAAAATTAAGACAAGTTTACCAACCAAAATTGAAATTATGAATTTAGATGAAGCTACTGAAAAAGGTGCAATTGCCTTATTTGAAGAAAAATATGACGATCAAGTTCGTGTCTTAACAATTGCAGATTCGATTGAACTTTGTGGTGGTACTCACGTTTCTAATGTTTCTGAAATTGAACGTTTTGCTATTAAAAGCATTGAAACTAAAGGAAATAATGTTTATCGAATTGAAGCAACAACGGCTAATAATATTGAATCTGAATTGTTTGCGGCTATAAAACCTTATAATGATAGTATGATTAAATTATTACAAAAAGCTAGAAAAATAGTTGAAGATGCTTTAAAAGAAGACATCAAATTAACATTTGATATTCATATTAATCATGATAAACCTATTAGTTATAGTGATGTTATTTTTAATCGTAACGAATTAGAAGAAGTTAAGAGAAAAGTTCAAACACTAGAAAAGGAATATTCTGATGCGAAAAAACAAAAGGCCTTATCAGATTTAAGCTTATTTGAAAATAAACTTGAAGAAATAAATGGTATAAATACCATTATTATGACTACAAATGATTATGAAATACCAATTCTTAAAGAAATTATGAATGCTTTATCTAATAAAATAACTAACAGTTTTATCTTTATTGCCAATATTAACAATAATAATGTTAATTATCTTGCTAAAACTAATGGTGATCTAAAAGACACAATTGACTGTGGTGAACTAGTTAAATCAGCAGCCCTTAAATCAAACGGCAGTGGTGGTGGAAGTAAAGTATATGCCCAAGGTGGCGGAACTTCTATTGATAATATAAATAATATCATTGAAGAGATAAAGACTGTTGTAAAAAATATTAAATAATGATAAAATATTGTTATATTTATAAGGGAGTGATATTATGGTAAAAACCAAAATATATGAAAATGATAAATTTCAAGATGCTTTAATTAAAGAAACCCTTCGTGAAGTTATTGAAATACTAGAAGAAAGAGGATATAATCCAATTAATCAAATTGTTGGGTATTTGATGAGTGGTGATCCAGGATACATTTCTAGTCACAAAGAAGCCCGCAATAAAATCAGTAAGTTTGATAGAACTGAAATTCTTGAATGTTTAATTAGAAGTTATAAATAATATGCGACTTTTAGGACTTGATTTAGGAACTAAAACATTAGGAGTTGCGATATCTGATTTAACTTTAACTATCGCTAATCCTTTGACAACAATAAGGTTTAATGAAGCGGATTATGATTCATTATTACCGAAGATAAAAGAACTAGTTGTTAATGAAAAAATATCAAAACTTATTTTAGGACTCCCCAAAAATATGAATAATACTATTGGTAGTCGAGCCGAAGAAACAATTCTATTTAAAGAAAAACTAGAAGAGTATTTAAATATGGAAGTTGTTTTACAAGATGAGCGCCGGTCTACAATTGAAGCTACTAATTATATGTTAGAAGCTAATGTATCTAGGAAGAAAAGAAAACAAAAAATTGATGGTTTGGCAGCCGCAATTATATTGCAAACTTACCTAGATAGAATGAAAGGAAGATAATATGGAAAACGAAAAAATGACTTTTACAATTATGGATGAAGAAGGTAAACAATTAGAATGTGAAGCTTTATTTACTTTTGAGTCAGATGAAACAGGTAAAAACTATATTGTTTACACAGACAATACCCAAGATGAAGAAGGAAACACTAAAGTTTACGCAGCAATTTATACTCCAGAAGAAGAAGAAGGAATACTTCAACCGATTCAAAGTGAAAAAGAGTGGAAGATCATTGAAACAATTTTTAATGAAATCCAAGAAGAAGCAAAATCAAAAAGTGAGGGAAATGAGCAATAAGCTCATTTTTACTAGATGTATAAAAACAAAATAAGTGCTGTTGTTTTTTTAGTTTTGTTAATTATAGTAGTTTTAGCTACATATTCTTTTTACCTAGGGCCAGTAAGTAAAAATAGTGATACAAAGCCAATTGAAGTAGTTAACGGATCTTCCTATTTGACTATTGATCCTTTATTAAAAAAGAACAACTTAATAAAATCAACTTTTTTCTATAAATTATATATTAAATTAAGTAACCCTCAACCTCTTAAAGCAGGTATTTACTATTTAAGTGAAGACATGGGAACAAAAGAAATTGTTAATGTATTAAGTAGTGGTAATGCTATTGACCCTGTGACAATAACAATAACTTTTAAAGAGGGCTTGAACATGCGTGGTGTAGCTAAAGTTATTGCAGCAAACACTAACAATACTGAAAAATCAGTATATAAAATATTAAAAGATAAAAAATATTTAAATCAACTGATTGAAAAATATTGGTTTTTAACAGATGATATTAAAAGTGAGAAAGTTTACTATCCTTTAGAAGGTTATTTATTTCCTAATACTTATGAATTTTATAGTAAAGATGTTAGTGTCAAAGAAATATTTGAAGTTATGTTAGATGAGATGGATAAACAATTTAAACCTTTTAAAAATGCTGTTGAAAATAGTAAATATGAGATACATGAAATAATTACTCTAGCCTCAATGATTGAGTTGGAGGCTTCAAATGATTCTGATCGCAGGGATGTATCAGGTGTGTTTTATAATCGTTTAGAAGTCGGAATGACTTTAGGCAGTGATGTAACTGGTTATTATGGTGCAAAGATGGATGACTGGACTAATGGGCTAGGAGTTCATATATATGATTGCAATGGCTATAACACGCGTGGTGATTGTGTTTCAGGCATTCCTGTGGGTCCTATTGCAAATCCGGGAATAGAATCAATTAGAGCTGCTGTTAAGCCGATAAACCACCAATATTACTATTTTGTAGCGGATTGTAGTGGAAAGACATATTTGAATTCGAATGAATTTGGGCATAATCAAACAATAAATAGATTAAGAAGAGAAGGTAAATGGTGTGATGTTTAATGTTTAAAAAGTTAGAAGAATACGCCATTAATAATAAAATTCCAATTATGGAAAAAGAGGGAATTGATTTTTTAACAAACTTTATTAAAGATAATAATATTAAATCAATTTTAGAAATTGGCAGTGCCATTGGTTATTCAGCTATTAAAATGGCTTCTATAAATGATGATATTAATATTACGACTATTGAAAGGGATCATACTAGGTATTTAGAAGCTATTAAAAATATAAAAAATTTTCAATTAGAAAATCAAATTAAAGTAATTAATGCTGATGCTTTAGAGACTACAATAAATGATAAATATGATTTAATATTTATTGATGCAGCCAAGGGACAGTATATTAACTTTTTCGAGAAGTTTAAACAATGTTTAAAGGATAATGGATTTATTATAACTGATAACTTAAATTTTCATGGATTAACTAATAATATTGATCATATTAAAAGTAAAAATTTAAAATCATTAGTAAAAAAAAT
>DUPI01000035.1 GCA_012838395.1 Mollicutes bacterium | reverse complement strand
TATATAGCATTACAGGTCTAGTATTGTATTTTGGACATACAACATTGTTACCTAAAAAGCCTTTGTCACAAGTTTCTAAGCATTCGTCTTCGCTTTTGCTATTTTGTTGTAATAACAAGATTACTAGAAGTATTTCAGAAATACAATTACAACTATCTTTTTTATGATTACACATAAAATCCACCCTTTCATTTGTTTTCTATAATAGGATATTCAGCAAATATAAAAGGGTGTGAACTAACACCTAAAACTACTATGTATTAGCAATATTTTTTAGGCCAGAAAGTTATTTTAATTTAAAATTATGCTATAATGTAATTAGAAGGTGGAAGTATGAAAGAAATGGTAGATATACTAGAAATAGATACCGAAGAAAAACCTAAACTAAAAGTTAATTATTTTTTTAAAATTTTTATTATTATATTTATTAGTTCCTTTTATGTTGAACTTATCTTTAGGTATTTATCATTTAAAAGTCTATACGATGTAGAAGTTATAAGAATTATGTTGTTTACTGTTGCCACGAGTTTGTTGATATCGTTTGTTGCATCGTTATATCGTGAAAAAATAGCTAAAATACTTGTTTTTTTGTTTTCTTTCATAACTGGTCTTTATGCAATTTTACAATTAAATTTTTATAGTTTTATGGGAAATTATATGTCACTTAATGCTGCTGGTGATGGACTAGGAAGAATTACTGAAGAAATAAAAACGTTCTTAACATATATAAAGCCGATTTATTATTTATGTTTATTGCCCGCTGTATTAATTATAATTTTGTTTATTTTTGCTAAAACAATATTAATATATGAAAAACCTAATTTTGGGCTAATGATTAGAAGATTATTACTAATGGTTGTTATTCATTTAGTTTCACTATCAACACTTTACTTACCAATGTTACAAAATCCTAATCAAATAAAAGATAATAAAACTTTATATCAAAAACCAACCTTAATTGAATTATCATTAAGGCAATTCGGAACGACCCGTTTTTTTATTAGAGATATTGTTTATATGTTTAATCCAGTTGAAGAAAATTTAATTATTATAGATAAAGAAGATAAGTTAGAAGAACCTGAAAAACCAGATTATACTCGCTTTATTGATGATGTTAAATGGAAAAAATTAATTGAAGAGGAAACGGATAGTAAAATAAAAAACCTACATGAGTATTATATTAGTCAAAGAATAACACCTAAAAATGATATGACAGGAGTGTTTAGAGATAAGAATTTAATTTATATTATGGTTGAAGCTTTTGATATTATCTCGATTAACGAAAAGTTAACTCCAACTTTGTACAAATTATATAATGAAGGACTTAGTTTTACTAATTATTATGCCCCTAAATATAGTTGTACAACAGGAGAAAGTGAATATATCGCGCTGACATCTATAATTCCTAGCAGTTCAGTTTGTACACCTAACACTTATAAAGATAATGATTATAGTACATCGATCTTTAAGTTATTTGAAAAAAAGGGATATTATAATACATCGTATCATAATTACTCTGATAAGTATTATGAAAGAACAATATTACATAAAAACATGGGCTCGGTCAAGTTTTATAATGATGATGATTTGGCCATTAAAAAAATTTGGGGATGGCCAAGTGACCTAAATTTAATGAAAGAAGCACTCCCTCATTTTATTGATAATGACAAATTTTTTAGTTTTATTATTACGTCAACTACCCATTTTCCATATGATGGTGATGGACATGTAGGAGTTGTTTTAGAACATTGGGATAAAGTTAAGGATTTACCTTATAATGTGAAAATAAAAAGATATATGGCAAAAGCCATTGAATTAGATAAGGCGTTAGAATACTTGCTTAATTCACTTGTTGAAAAGGGAATACTGGATGATACGGTGTTAGTGTTATTTGGTGATCATCATCCTTTAAATATGGAATATAAATATTTAGATGAAGCATCCCCTTATGACAGATTCGAAGATTTTAACATTGATAAACTGCCTTTTATCATATATAACCCTGAATTAGAGCCGGCGCAAATAAATAAAACAGCAAGTACTTTTGATATTTTACCGACCCTCGCTAATATGTTTGATTTAGATTATGATCCAAGATATTATGTGGGAAAAGACATTTTTTCTGACGAGGAAACAATTGTTATATTTACGAATGGTGGTTGGATAACAGATAAAGCGTTATATTTTGCTAATGGTAAATTTAAAAAAATACAAGACATAGAGGAAGATTATATTATTACAATAAATCAAAAAGTAAATAATTATTTTACTGCATCAGATCAAACTTTAAAAACAGACTATTTTAAATATCGATTTAAAAATAAAAAATCAATCATGCAAGAATGATTGGTTTTTATTTTAC
>DUPI01000034.1 GCA_012838395.1 Mollicutes bacterium | reverse complement strand
TTGTCGCATATAATTCCAATGTTGAAATTGAAATTATTGGAATTTTTAATGACCACGCCATTGTTTTAGCAATAGTAAGACCTACCCTTACTCCAGTAAAAGAACCCGGTCCATTAACAATAAATACCTTATCAATTTCATTAATTTTTATTTTACTCTCTTTAAAAACAGTATCTAAATATACAAAAATATTTTCTGATAATTTAGGACTATTAAGTTCATTAAAGTCATAAGCAATTTTATTATCAACAATTATAGCAATGTTTATATAAAAAGATGAAGTATCTAAAAAAAGATATTTCATAGAATCGCCTCGCAAATATCTTCGTATTGTTGACCATAAGGTCTAATAATTAAAACTCGCTTATTCTCACCAGCTACTTTAATTTTAATATCAATTCTTTCTTTAGGTAAAATTGATTTAATAGTATCTGCCCATTCTATAACAACAATACCATTTTTAGTAAAATACTCTTCGATACCTAAACCATCAATATTACCATTTAAACGGTAAACATCCATATGGTATAAAGGTAACTCTCCCTCATATTCTTTAATTATAGTAAAAGTTGGAGACGTTATATTCTCTTTTATTCCTAGGGCATCAGCAATACCTTTTGTAAACATAGTCTTACCGCTGCCTAATTCTCCTTCTAAACAAATGATCATGTTAGGAAATTTCTCTGATTCTAAATTTTGTGCGAATTCAATTGTTTCTCTCTCATTATAAGTTGTAATTTTGTATTCCATTCATATCACCATATTAATTATATAAAACTTTTTCATATTTAACAATACATATAAGTATTTTAAATTGTTTTTTTAATTAAAAAACAATCTTTTTATAGTTTGCTCGGTTCTAAAAAGTTTATTATAAACTTTTTTAATATTGTAACTAAAATTTTAGCTGGTTTTATATTAAAAAAAAGCAAAAAAAAATTGGCAACTACCTATCTTCGCATACACTATTGTCGGCGTTAAAGTGCTTAACTTCTGTGTTCGGGATGGGAACAGGTGTATCCACTTTGCTATCGTTACCAATTTAATATAGAGATATAATTCTCTGAAAACTAAGATAATGTGTAATCTATCAAATTATTCTAAAAAATAATAGGATTAAATCCTCGTTCTATTAGTATTAGTCAGCTCAACATGTCACCATGCTTCCACCTCTAACCTATCAACCAGATAGTCTTTCTGGGAACTTACTTTTTAAAAAATGGGAAAACTCATCTTGAAGTTGGCTTCCCGCTTAGATGCTTTCAGCGGTTATCCATTCCATACGTAGCTACTCTGCACTGCCACTGGCGTGACAACAGATACACCATAGGTATGTCCATTCCGATCCTCTCGTACTAGGAATAGCTCCTCTCAATTTTCCTGCGCCCACGACGGATAGGGACCGAACTGTCTCACGACGTTCTGAACCCAGCTCGCGTGCCACTTTAATGGGCGAACAGCCCAACCCTTGGAAGCGACTTCACCTCCAGGATGTGACGAGCCGACATCGAGGTGCCAAACACCACCGTCTATATGAACTATTGGGTGGTATCAGCCTGTTATCCCCGGGGTAACTTTTATCCGTTAAGCGACGACCATTCCATTCTG
>DUPI01000033.1 GCA_012838395.1 Mollicutes bacterium | reverse complement strand
TTCCTTTTCATTTTCTTTACCACTAATTAGCAAGGCCCCATTTTCAAAAAACTTATGACCTTCAAAATAACGATGGCCAACATCAAGTTCAAGAACATCACCTATATTATATTCAACATCGGCATTAGTTTTTATATGATTAGAAATTACAATTTCGTTATCGTTAACCGGTAACCGTCCTGAAATTAGATTTAAGTTATTAAGAAATGATTGACTAACCCCATTAATATATAAATATGGTTTGTATTCATTTTTACTATTTTCTAACAAGGCAAATCCTAATGAAGTTTCATATTGCACATTACTAATGTTTTTTTCTGCTTGTATATTATTTATTTGGTCTAAGGTTATACCACTAATTTTAATGTGATAATCACCCTCATATAATTTAACATTTTTAATACTATAATCCCTAACACTAGCAAATATTAAACCAATTCCAACCATTAAAGCACAAGACAAAACAACCCCAATTATAGTTACTAAGGTTCTTTTTTTATTCATGGTTAAATGTTTTATAGTTAATTTATTTAAAAGATTCACTTAATAGTTGCCTCATCACTTATTATTTTACCATCTTGAATCGTAATAATCCGATCAGCTTCCTTAGCTAAATTAGGATCATGAGTAATCATAATAATCGTTTGATTATATAACTTATTTGATAATTTCAATAATTCAATAATTTCTTTACTGTTTTTCGTATCTAAATTACCAGTTGGTTCATCAGCCAACAATAAATCAGGACGATTCATTAATGCTCTTCCAATTGATACTCTTTGTTGCTCTCCACCACTTAGTTCATTAGGTAAATGAGTAACTCTATCTTGTAGTCCCAGGGTATTAACTATTTCATTTAAATATTCTGTATCTACTTTTTTACCATCAAGTAAAATTGGCAAGGTAATATTTTCTGTAACATTTAAAATAGGAATTAAATTATAAAATTGATATATTAGCCCCACTTGACGACGGCGAAATATGGCTAAATCATTTTCGTTTAACTTATAAACATCTTGTTCACCAACTAAAACTTTCCCACTAGTTGGACGATCCACGCCACCTAAGATGTGTAATAAGGTAGATTTACCACTTCCACTAGCACCAATAACAGCAACAAACTCTCCTTTGTTAATTGTAAAGCTAACATCATCAAGTGCACGCACTAAAGTGTTGCCCTTTCCATATGTTTTAACTAAATTTTGAACTTCTAATATTTTCATATGTCCTCCTACTTTCTTATTTATTAATTAAAGTATAACACAAAACATGTGTATTGTGACAAGAAAAAGCATTAATTTTTAAAAAACTTACTTTTAAAAAAACTCATATATATAACCTCCTAAAATATTATATTTTTTTAGGGAATATATTATGAGTTTTATATATTAAAGGATAATAATTCTGGTTTAAAGATAAGCAATATTCCAATTAATAACATAATAATACCACCTATTAAGTGTGAATATTTACTATACTTTGTTGATATACCAGTTAATTCAAAACTAATCATAGCAATAGCAAAAACAATAATATCGTCAATTAAAAAGAATAAAATGTAAATTAACAAATACATGACATATTGTATATTACTCAATGAATTCATAGCTAGTATTTGAGTAAATATTAGAGGTAATCCAGCTGAACATGCTAATTCAATAACATTTACTGAAAGTGCAAGCGCGATGACTCCAACAATCGCTAATAGGAAGTTTTTTTGGATTGTTATATTTTTTATTTTCTCCGTAATTTTATTACGTTTCTTATCTTCAATGACAGTACACCCATCATCTTCAGCACGTTTTTTTAAATAACTTCTTAAATTGACAGTTCCACCAATAATAGCAATCAGCCCAATTGTTTTCTTAACCCATCCAATTGAGGTAATTGACATGGTTATTTGAAGCCAAGATATCATAAATAATAAATATACGATAGCTGATGTGAATATAAAGGTGAGTCCTAATGCCCACATTCTTTTTTTGTTTTTCATTCCAATTAACATACTAATTAAAAATAACAATACCCACATTGCACAAGGATTAAATCCATCAACAAGTCCAATAACCGCAGCTAAAATTGGGAGCGACACACTTTTAGCATCAACTAGCCCCAAAATTGGAACATACATTAAATCATCATCTATTTGATCTACTATAACTTTATCAGTATCTGGATTAAATTTGTTATTTGTAATTTCATCAACTAAGTTTTGATGGCTTTTAGAAGAATAATAATTAATGGCTTGCTCTATTCTTCGACCAATATTATCATTAAAACCTAGGTAATGATTCGTTCCAATTACTGTTAATGGTATATTTGTTTTATCAATATCCAATACTTTCCTAACTTGATTAAATAAGTCTATTTCATTATTACTGTTAAAAACTTCATATTTACTGATAATTAAATTATCATGTTTATCTACTAGTTCATCTAAAAATTTAATTTCTTGGGTACAAAAAGTACATTCAGAACTATAGAACAAATGAACTTCAACTGGTTCCTTAGCAACTATATTTGGCAAAAAGAAAAAGGTACACAAGAAAATAATTAATATTGCTTTAATACGCTTCATTTTATCTCTCCATTAAGTCATCGATAATTGACATTATTTCCTTTTTACTCTTTTCACCAATTATTCTAGTTATCTCTTGACCATTATGGTCTAAAATAATGGCAACAGGTAATTTCTTGCCAATATTCCATTTTATTACCTCTTCATTATTATTATCATAATCATACTCTTCTATTTCCATTTCAGGATAATTATTTTTTATTTTATTCCAAATGGGACGCATGACTAAACATCCAGGACACCAAATAGCATTAAACTTTAATACCTTCATTATTATTCACCACCTAATTATTGTTACTTTTTAAAGATAAACGACTTTTACAAATTTTAAAACATTTGATAAATTCTTGAACTTCTTCTTTTGTTGTTAAATGTGATAGACATATGCGCAGGCTAGAACTTGCTAATTCATCACTTTGGGTTATCGCATAAACTGATTGTGAGGAACTATCACCACTTGAACAAGCACTTTGCGTTGAAATAAATATATTAAATTTTTCAAGCGCATACACAAAAGTATCTGGTTTTATTTTAGGAACACTTAAATTAATAATATGCGGAATTGAATATGAGTTACTATTAATAACAACTCCCGTTTCTGTTTTAAGCTCATTTACTAAATATTCATTCAACTTTTGAATATACTTAAAGTTATCATCGAGGTTTTCAACGGCTAATCTTAAGGCTTTTGAACAAGAGGCAATTAAAGGAAGAGCCGGTGTTCCGCTACGATAAATCGTTGTACTTTTACCACCATGAATTAATGGTTCTAATTCAACTTTTTCTTTTTTAATTAAAACGCTTATGCCTTTTAATCCATAAAATTTATGAGATGAAAAAGTAGCTAAATCAACATTAGTTATATCAATGTCAACTTTTCCAACACTTTGAGTCATATCAACATGGAAAAAGCATTTTGGATAATTTTTAAGTAACTTGCCAATTTCATTAATCGGTTGTAATATTCCAATTTCACTATTAACAGAAACAATTGATACTAAAATAGTTGTATCTTTAATTAAACTTTTTAAATGCTTTAAATCAACTAATCCATTTTCATCTAGTTCTACAAAATCAACTTCAAAACCTTGTTGTTGCAAATAATTTAAAGGACCGTAGACTGAGGCATGTTCCAGACTCGTTGTTATAATATGATTACCTCTATTTTTATACTTATTTGCGATACCTTTAATAATTAAATTATTAGATTCAGTTGAACCACTAGTATATATAATTTCAGTTGGTTTAACCTTTAAGATATTAGCAATTTGTTCAGTTGCTTTATCTATTAAGTGCTTCGATTCTACTCCCAATCGATGAATTGAATTAGGGTTACCAATAAAATCTTCAGAAACTTTTACATATGTTTCTAAGACTTCTCTACGCACAGGGGTGGTTGCCGAATAATCTAAATAAATCATTTTTATCACCTAATTTATTATATCACTTTCAACTAATTATGCCAAATAAAATGAAAAAAAATCATCTTATGATGATTAAATTTTTTCTAATTTTTCTTTTATGATTTTATTAACTAATCCCATATCAGTTTTCCCCTTAACAAGAGGACTTACCTTGCCCATTAACTTACCAAAATCTTTTATCGAAGTTGGTTTTACCTCTTTAAATACTTCAGAAATAATTTGGTCAAGTTCTTCATTACTTAATTGTTCAGGTAAATATTTATTTAAAATTTCAATTTCTTTTGATGTTTGATCAATTAAATCTTGACGATTACCTTTTTGAAATTGTGCGATTGATTCTTTTCGTTGTTTAATTTGTTTAGCAACAATAGTTGCTACTTCATCATCTTGCAATTCTTTTTTAAGATTCAATTCTTCTAGTTGAATCGCTCCCTTTAATAATCTTAGAACTGATAATAAATCTTTATCTTTGTTTTTCATAGCTTCAATCATATCCGAAAATACTTTTTGTCGCATAATTTTCCTCCTTTAGGAAAGAGTCATTGGATACTATCTATTTCTGTTTCTTCTACTATCTCGTTTACGGCTGTTTTTCTTACCTTCTTCCTTAGCAATTCTTTTTTTTACGCCGTGTTTAACATAATGTTCCTTTTCTCTTACTTTTTTCAGGAGTCCATCTCTAGCAGTTTTCTGTTTAAAACTTCTAAGTGCATCTTCCACTTTTCCATCTCTAACAACTACCTTTACCATCTAAATCCCTCCTTCCAACTATTGACATTATAACACTTTAGGTCATTCATTTCAATAAAAATATGATTGTTTTGTCTAATAAAATCAAAAAAAGGCGTTTTGCCTTCTTCTAATTACTAATCCAAATTAATTATATTATCTGCCATATCTACTATATCATTATCGTGGGTTGAAATAATAATAGTATGATCGCGAGATAATTCCTTTAATAGACTTATTATTTTTTTCCTTGTTTTAATATCTAATATATCTATACTCTCATCAAACAGCATTATCTTACTATTTTTTATCAGTATTCGAGCAATAGACAGCAATTGTTTAATAATTGAATTTATATTAGGTTCATCTAATTTAGTATCATATTCCTTGTCCAAATTTTTTATATACTCATCCAAACCGATTTTAGTACAAATATCTACTTTTATTAATACATTTATATAACAAAAAGGTCTTTCGACCTTTTTAACAAATCCTACCTTCCGCAATATATCTTATATTAGTTCCTATATACTTACCAAGCGTGAATATCATGTTTATTAGCAATTCAACAATTGGTATAATAAATGGCAATAAAATTATAAGGACAATAATAGCAATAATTTTTTTATTATTTTTTATAATGGACACAAATTATTGCCTGCCACTCTTCTAATAGCTGTCCCTAAACTTCGACCTAGTTCTAGAATAACAGTAATCCCTCGAACCATTGAACTAATTAGACTACCAGATATGGTAAGACCACCTTCTATTTTCAGTAATTCCGGTTTATTTAAAATTTCCATAATTTCCTCCTTTTCATCAATTACATTTTAATGGACGAACGTATCCATCTATAACTCCAATTAAAAATACAACTCCTGCTGCAATTAACAAACCAGCACCAATTGATATCGCGCCACCGTTAATATTCAAAAGTTCATTTTTGGTTAATTTATACATTAGATCATTCCTTTCCTTATTTTCTTAAT
>DUPI01000032.1 GCA_012838395.1 Mollicutes bacterium | reverse complement strand
TCAATATCTTCCTTACGATCAACATAAACATCCATAACATACGCTTTGTCTGCTAAATTTAAAGCATCAACAAATTCATTAGTAAATTTAGCTGCTCTTGAATAAGTATGAATTAATAAAACAGCTACGATTTCTTTGTTGGGATATTTTTGGCGAGCACCTTTGATAGTTACCTTTACTTCAGTAGGATGATGAGCATAATCATCAATAGTAACGATATCTCCTATTTCCTTCTCTTTAAACCTACGTTTAGCGCCTCTAAAAGTTTTCAAATATTTAGAAACCTCTTTAGCGTCAATTCTTTCATAATAACAAACTGAGATAACTGCTAATGAATTCAATAACATATGTTTTCCATATAATGGCAAATCAAAGTGGCCATAATAATTACCTTCGACAAACACATCAAAACTTGTTCCATCATCACGAAACTCAACGTCTTTAGCAATTATATCATTATGATCATCTAAACCGTAAAAGAAAATTGGTTTATCAACATTTAATGAATGAGTATAAGGATCATCGCCACAAGCAATAATCATCTTCTCTGCCCTATTAGCATATTGTTCATAGGCTAATATGACATCATCAATATCTTTATAATAATCAATATGATCTAACTCAATATTTGTAATAACAGCATAATATGGTGAATAGGCCAAAAAGTGACGTTTATATTCACACGCTTCTAAAGCGAAATATTCATTCTCTTTATTCGCACTTCCAGTCCCATCTCCAATTAAATAGTTACTGCCACGAATGCTGTCTAAAACATGAGCCATCATCGAAGTAGTAGTCGTTTTTCCATGACATCCAGATATTCCTATTGTCTTAAACATTTTAGTTAACTTACCAACCATTTCTTGATAAGAATAAATTTTAAGTCCTAAGTCTTTAGCACGAACAACTTCTTCATGATCATCACGAAAAGCATTTCCTTGAACAATTATCATTCCTTCTTTAATGTTATTAACATCAAAAGGATAAATTGGAATTTTTCTTTCAACTAATGGATCTTCGGTAAAAAAATGATCTTCCTTATCACTTCCTGATACTTTATACCCTAAGTCATGCATTATCAAAGCCAACGCAGCCATCCCAGTTCCTTTAATGCCAATAAAATAATACATACAAATCACTCCTATCTATATTATACATTAAATTTAAATAATTAACTCAAAATATTTACAATAAAGGGGCCTAAAATAAGTAATAATATTAATGGAATAACAAATATTACCGATATTATACTCACCTTATTAGGTATTTTATTAATTTTCTCTTTAATTTCAAGCATTTGTTTTTCTCTTAAAAAATCAATTTGATTATACATTGTTTCTAAAATACTATTACCAAAAACATTTGTTTGAGTAATATTTAAAATAATATTATTAATTGTTTCTGATGGAATTCTTTTTTTCATATTTTCTAATGCTTCTAACAATGATTTACCAAACTTTATTTCTAATAAAGTTTGTTTAAACTCACTTGAAAGTTCAGATTCAACATTAAAACAAGTTATTTCTAAAGCATGCTCCAAATTTCTACCTGATTCTAAAGTAAGAGTTAATATTTCAAAAAAACGCAAAGCTTCTTGATCAAGCAAACTTATTCTTTTTTTTAAATATCTTTCAATACAAACATAATCGTATAAAAAATATAAAACAATGAAGACAATCGGAGCGTATATATAACCCCCTTTAAATATAAAAAGAATAAAGATGAATAAGGAAATGGTAATAAATAAACGAATATTCATATACTTTACAGCATCCATATTCTTATTATTCCCCATCATATTTAACTTTTGTTGAATTGCATAAATATCTTTATCACGATATATTTTTCTAATTACTTTATTTTTAGATCTTGAATTATCCATTGTTTCACAACCTTAATCTTATAAATTTTTGAATCACGTAAATATATGCAGTGTATATAACTAACATAATCCCTAATATAACATTTCCAAGTTTCGTTGTATATAGTGGTAAAAAGTAACTAGGATTAATTAAGTTAACTATTAAAACAAAGAAAAGTGGCAACCCAATTAAAACAGCAACAATTAATTTAGAACTACCAGTTAATGATTTAAGTTCTAATTTAAGTTTTTTCTTGTTAAACAGCGTTTTCTCAATTGATGAAAACACTTTAATAATATTTCCACCTGTTTTATTTAAAATAGTTAAAGCAGCAGTTAAATACGTTGCTTCTTCTAATTTTATTCGTTCAGCAAACCTTTTAAAAACAATATCAATTGATAATCCCACATTGATTTCCATAGCCATTTTTTGAAACTCATTAGCAATTGGTCCTTCTAACTCATTAGTTACTAATTCAATTGCTTGAAGAATACTACGTCCTGATTTAAAAGCATTATTCATAATTGTGATAGCTTGCAAGAAATCATTTTCCAATCGGCTACGATACCTTCTAAATTTA
The DNA here is from genome assembly GCA_012838395.1 of Mollicutes bacterium. Classification (GTDB taxonomy): domain Bacteria; phylum Bacillota_I; class Bacilli_A; order RF39; family UBA660; genus DUPI01. Next base: position 304 of record DUPI01000032.1, on the reverse strand, counting down.
AAAATATAAATAATATCCGGTATAAAAAAACCAAAAATTAAAGGAATTATTGTCTCATAAATATTAATCAATTCGTAATGAATTAATTTGGTAAAAAATGCTATAAAGACAAACAGAAAAGAAATTAAAAGTTTTTCACTTACATAATCTAAACCAGTCAGATATTTTTCATTAACAACATTTATATATTTATTATAACGATTACTAAATCTAGTAATGAAAACAGATTTACCTAAAATCTTACTTATATTATCAATAATTTTTTTGTAATAACCAATTAAATGTTCTCCCAGTGATAAACTAT
>DUPI01000031.1 GCA_012838395.1 Mollicutes bacterium | reverse complement strand
TTTTATTTTTAAATAATAAGGAAGTTGGATTATTAATCTTATTGTGTCATTATTTAACTAACATTATAATTGGTATCGTATTTAGAAATTACTATCCTTCGGAAACCAAAAGAGAAAAAACTTCTTTTAAGCAAGCACTCATTAATATGCATAATAAAAGAATTAATAATGATCTTACTTTTGGGAAAATTATTACTAATTCCTTAGTCAACAGCATTAATACTCTTCTTTTAATTTTAGGTGTTATATCTATGTTTTTAGTTATAACTCAGGTAATTGATAACAATTTAAATATATCAAATTATCTACAAACAATTCTTAATGGCTTCATAGAGATGACTCAAGGTTTAAAATATATTAGCTTATTGTATATTCCTTTAAAACTAAAATCAACTTTATCCACGATGATTATTTCTTTTGGTGGATTAAGTGTTCATGTGCAAATGATTAGTATTTTAAGCGATACTAAAATAAAATATTTACCCTTTTTAATCGCCCGAATTTTACATGCAGTTATTTCATCTTTATTAGTATTTATTATGTTTGATTTTTGGATATTATATATTTAAAAATCTTCTTCTATAATATAATGATCATTACTATTATACTGATAGACAATATTAATTCCAAAATTTTCATCCTCATATGTAGGATAATAAATTGGTATTTTGATAGTAATAAAAGAATCAAAACTGTTATGAAGATTAGCTGCATTTCTATAAAACTCAACCTTGGCATCACCAAAATAACTATTAAGAACTAATTTAGTTGCACTTTTACCATAATATATAAAATTTTCTTCACGATTAATTAACAATTTACTGTTGCTACCGTCTGAAAAATTAAATATAATACATTCCTCTCCGCAGTCATCAACACTAATAATTGTTTTACTAGTTAATTCTTTATTAATTTGCTCAGTGATAGTAGCTTGTTTAATAAATAATTCCGTTTTATATCCCGTTGCATTATATAAATTTTTTAATGATATTAATAATTGGAATAACAACACTACAACAATTGTTGTAATAGAAAATGATAAAATTAATTCAATAACGGTAAAACCTTTTTGATTTTTCATAATATCACTCCTAAATTATTTTTAAGGTTGCAATTGTCTCATCATTAAAAAAAACAATTAAACGATTGCCAGATGATCCTTTTTCATAACTAACAAATTCTAAAAAGTCGATTACTTTGGCGTCAACATTGGGATTTGCTTTTAAGTCATCTGCTAAATTAGAAATATCATTAAATGTAAAATAAACATTCTTAACTTCTAAAGCTTCAAATAATTTTTTACAATAATTACTCTCTTTAAACAAATTAGATGGACAACTAGTAAGTTCTATATATTGGGTATTATCGCTTATTAATTTTGTTTGAATAGTAGTAAAATCAGTATCTGATATATATTTTTCGATTTGGTTTACAGCATACAAACTATTAACAGTATTGTACGAAAAAGTTCGATTATAATTTTGATATATTAGTCTAAAATTAATAAACATATATAATAAAGCAACTGTTACAAAAGTTGACACAATTAAAGTTTCAGTCAGCATAAACCCTAAATTATTCCTTTTTTTCATAAACCTTCCCCTTTTAGATTGAATTTATTCTAAATATATTATATAATACTTTTAGGATAAATACTAGTCCTAAATAAAAAGGGGTTGACGTAATGTTAGCAAGTTTTGATTTTGAAAAAACACCAATTGTAGAAGTAGTTAATGAAATATTAATCGATGCTGCTAAACGTGGTGCAAGTGATATTCATTTTGACCCATTATCAAAATATATGAAAACTAGAATTAGAGTTGATGGAGCTCTAATAGATTATTGTGAGATTCCTAATAATCTTAAGAAAAACTTAATAACAAGAATAAAAATTATATCTGGGATGAATATTACTGAAACAAGACTTCCACAAGATGGTGCGATTAAGGACCGACTGGAAGATGTTGATTTAGATCTTCGTGTCTCATCTATTCCAACGAGTGAAGGAGAAAAAATAGTTATTCGTATTCTTGATTACTCAATGAGTTTAAGTGGGATTGAACATCTTGGTTTTAGTGATAGCAATTATAAAAAGGTTTTAAAAATGATGAATGTTCCTAATGGTATTATTTTGGTTACTGGTGCAACTGGTAGTGGTAAATCAACTACTGTTTATTCGATCTTGCAAAGACTTAATCGAGAAGATACCAATATTATTACAGTTGAGGATCCAATTGAAATGGATATTGAAGGAATAAATCAGATTCAAACTAATAGTGAAATTGGACTCGATTTTGCCACTTCACTTCGTTCGATTTTACGACAAGACCCTAACGTTATTATGATTGGGGAAATTCGTGATACTGAGACTGCTAAAATTGCTGTTAGAGCCTCAATTACAGGGCATTTAGTTTTATCAACACTACATACGAATGACTCGTTAAACACTATTGAAAGATTATTAGATATGGAAGTTGAGCGCTATTTGTTAGCTAGTTCTTTAACAGGAATTGTTTCTCAAAAACTGGCAAGAAAATTATGTCTTGACTGTCGAGTTGTTAGACCAACAAATGAGTATGAATCAAATTTAATAAAAAAGGTATTAAACAGAAATATTACTGAAGTTTACTCAAGTGAAGGTTGTGAAAAGTGTGGTAATGGATATGTTGGACGTATCGCTCTTCATGAAGTATTGTTAATAGATCAAACAATTAAGGATGCTATTAGTTCTGATTTACCACGAGATAAATTAAGGGATTTAGTATATAGTGCTGATGTTACTACCCTATTACAAGATGGTTTAGAAAAGGTTGTTTCAGGTCTTACTACTTTTGAAGAAGTATTGAAATTAATTGAATTAGAGGGTGAAGATGCCTACGGAATCTACGATTTAAAAACAGCTATTGATTCAACCAATATTGTTATAGACAATCAAGAAACGGGAATCTTTAAAACACCTGAGCCAACAATAACACCAATTCCAGTTACTACTAATGATAATGCAGAAACTATTGAATTATAATAACATATGATAAGAAACTAGTATAGAAGTATAAAATTTATACTTCTTTTTTTGGTAAAAAAACTATAAAAAAATACCTATTTAGGTATTACATTATTTTTTATCTTTAATAGCTATTATATTTATTATTAATTTTTTACAATATATAACATAACCATAAAAAAATGGGAAATTATCCTTACGGACATAATTAACTACTTTAGTTACATCAGCAGCATAACAAGGATTTTCAAAGGTTTTAAACCATTTATATTATTTAAACTTATCCTGTGATATTACGCTCTCCTTACTAAATCATTTACATTGATATTAATTATGAGTAATAATAAATTCCATTACAGAATTAATATCTATTTTTAAAAATAAAATAATTAAAGCTGCTATACATAAAAATGGACCAAAAGGGATAATTCTATCTTTATTGTTTTTTAAGTATAACATAATTATTGAAAGTGGTAAACCTAAGAAAGAAGCAATAAAAATTGAAATTAATGACATCTCCCAGCCAAAGGTTAATCCAAAGACAAACATTAATTTTATGTCTCCCCCGCCCATAGATTCTTTTTTAAAAATAAAATCGCCTAGTTGTTTTATTAAAAACATAATACTAAAAGAAATTGCGCCGTTAAAAAGTGCTGTTCCAACACCAAGTATGCCGTCTAAAAAAAATATTCCAATTAATAACAATCCACTTGCTACTATTAATACTTCATCAAGAATAATATAGTACAAATAATCACTAATAAAAATTATTAATGTCATTGATATAAAAATTAATGCTATAAATAATTCTATTGAGAATCCAAATATAAAATAGGCTAAAACAAATAATAATCCTGCTAATAATTCAAAAAAAGGATAAAAAAGCGATATTTTAGTTTTACACTTAGTACATTTGCCTAATTGAATTATATAAGAAAAAATAGGAATTAATTCTAACATTGATAATTGGTGATCACACTTAGGGCAATGAGAAGGAGGAAAAACTATTGATTCCCCCTTCGGTAATCGATACCCTACTACATTATAAAATGATCCCAAATTTATTCCAAGTAGAAATAATATTATTATGTAATATAAGTCCATTGTATCCTACTCCTTATTGTTGAATTGAATTAAATGCCCCAAACATTGGTACAATTATTGCTAAAACGATAATCCCAACAACAAAGGTTAAGAAAACAATTAAAGCTGGTTCAATTAAACTCTTTAAACGAGTTACAGCATTACGGTGCAACTCTTGGTAATAAGTAGAAACCTTTTCCATCATTTCAGCCAATTGTCCTGTTTTTTCACCAGTAACTAACATTTCATAAGCTGGTAATGGAAAGGCCCAGTGCCCTTGAAAGGCAAGTGAAAGTCTTTCACCTCGTGCAAGGTTACTAATAGTATCTAAAATTAACATTTTATAAATTTCATTATTAGTTATTCTGTTTAACACATCCATACTATCAGTGATAAAAACATTATGTGATAATAAAGAAGAAAAGGTTTTAGTAAATATTGTAACTTCATTAAAGATAAGTATATCTCCAAAACCAGGAAGATGCATAAAGAACCATTGAAAGAATGTCCTGATTAATTTTACATTATTGTATAAATAACGGATAATCAAAATTAATACTACAACACCTATAACCATCCAAATAATATTTTTTTCTAGGAAATCACTCGCACCCATTATAATTAATGTAAATTTTGGTATTTCAGCTGCATCCATATTTTCATAAATTCCCACAAAACGAGGAATGACAAACATTATAATAAATGTAATAACGGCAATGGATAAAACCAAAACTACAGTTGGATAAATCATTGCTGTAATCATTTGTTTTCTAGTTTTTTCTGTTTCAGAATAATATTCTGCCATATCATCAAGGGTTTCAACTAATTGCCCTGTCATTTCAGCAGCTTTAACCATATTAATCAGCAATTTAGGGAATGCCACACCTTGTTTAATTAAAGCTTCACTAAAGCTATCGCCCATAGTCAAATCATAAATCATTGATCTAAAAATTCTTTGATATGATTTATTAGCAAATTGCCTAGTTAATATTTTTAGAGATTCAACTAACGGTATTCCGGATTTAATATAGGTTGATAATTGGGTTAAAAAGAATAATAAATCTTTAGTTTTAATTTTTGTTTTATTAACTGATGAACGACCATGAAGTAGTGTTATCCATCTGTTCGTACGAATACTATACACTTCGAACCCTTCACCAAGTAAAAATGAGTGAACTTCTACTTTAGAAAAAGCTTCAAAATAACCTTTCACAACTTTTCCTTCAGAATTTTTAGCAACATATTCATATAATAATTTAACGTCGCTTCGTTCAGCATCTTCACCTTCAAATTCTATTAATAATGCTTGTCGAGCCATATCACGCTTGTTTCTAGCATTTTTGACAAAAATAGAGTTTTGATATCTAGCAGTAATTTTCTTTTTTAAATTTTGAGGTAAGGCTATTATTTTTCTTAAAAACTTATCAATACGATCTCCTAATTTTTCTTTTTCAATAACAACGTTTTCATTACGATAGACTTCTTTTCTTTTTTTCTTTTGTTCCAAAAGCTTCGCACGTTTTTTATCAGCCTTTTCCCTTTTCTTCTTTTTAATAAGTTCAGCTTTCTCTTTAAGTTGTCTTGCATTTTCTTTTTGATAAGCTCTTTCTTCCAGTAAATCTTTTTTCTTATCTAACCTAGCGATTCTTTTTTTCTCCATAACCTCTTTAAATTTAGATAACAAGTTAGATATAACATCATATACTATAACGAAAGGAAAGAAACATCCCATAACAACCCATTTTAAGAAACGATATACAAAATAAGATAAGTATAAGCCACCTTTTAAAGCATATTTAATAATAATAAGCGGAAATTTTATTGTTGTAATATATACAAAATATGACAGCCATAAAAAACCAGTACCAACTAACCTGGTTAATAAAGTTATACTATTAATAAGGATTGTAATTAATGTAATATTGAAAAAGAAAAATCCTAATGATATGTATTTGATAAACATAACTAATGGTTTAAAAACAAATGAAACCATTCTGTATACAAATATAAATGGTAATAATATTATCGGTCTATTCACAGCAACACCCCATTAATCTTCTATCCTTTACTCTATAATAGATTATAACATAAATATAAAATTAATAAAACATTTTTATTTAATTTCATATAATAATTATGAGAAAGGAGTATTGAAATGAATTTTTATAATTATCCCTATTTAAATCCAGTAAGTACCTCTTTATTTAGCTCCTTATTTAGAAACAAAATAAATTGGAGTGGACTGCTAGAAAACACTCAACGAATTCTTAATTTAGTTAACCAAGCCGTACCAATCGTTAAACAAGTACCACCAATTTATCGAAACGCTAAAACTATGTTCAAAGTAATGAATGAATTTAGAAAAGTTGATACTCCACAATCAACAGAAAATACTAATTCATCAACCCCATCAACTCCATCTTTTAATAATGCTAATGACCAAACCCAACAAAAAACTACTAACCCGACTTATCAAAGCGGACCTACATTTTTTTTGTAGTAATTTAAAACAAAAAAAGTTGTACAAAACAACTTTTTTATATTAACTATTTTACAATAATTATTTAATCAATCATATAATCTTTTAGTTTTCGTGAACGAGAAGGATGTCTTAATTTTCTTAAAGCTTTAGCTTCAATTTGTCTAATTCTTTCACGTGTTACACCAAATAATTGACCAACCTCTTCTAGCGTTCTTGTTTTGCCATCTTCTAATCCGAAACGTAGTCGAACAACTTTTTCCTCTCGTTCGGTTAAAGTTAATAATACACCAGATATTTCATCTTTTAACATTTCATTAGTTGCATATTCTTCGGGGTTAACATTACGTTCATCTTTTATAAAATCCCCTAGATGAGAATCAGCTTCTTCACCAATTGGCGTTTCTAAACTAACAGGCTCTTGAGAGATTTTATAAATATCTCTAATTTTTTCAACTGATATTTTCATTCTATCTGCAAGTTCTTCTTCTGTTGGTTCACGGTTTAATTCTAATGTCAATTGACGCTGTAATCGCGCTAATTTGTTAATTGTTTCAACCATATGAACAGGAACTCTAATTGTTCTAGCTTGATCAGCAATTGCTCTTGTAATAGCTTGTCTTATCCACCATGTAGCATACGTTGAAAACTTATACCCTTTTGTAACATCAAATTTCTCAACCGCTTTCATTAAACCAATATTTCCTTCTTGAATTAAATCTAAAAATAACATTCCACGACCAACATAACGCTTAGCAATACTAACAACTAAACGCAAGTTAGCTTCTGCAAGTGTTTTTTTAGCTTCTTCATCACCTTCATTAATACGATCAGCTAAAGAAAGTTCTTCTTCATATGTTAATAATTTAATTTGACCTATTTCTTTTAAATACATCCTAACAGGGTCATTAATTGTTAAATCTTTAGTTAAAACATTATCAGCTAATATTAATTGTTTCTCAACAACTTCCCCACCAGCTTCGTTTTCAGATACTACTTTAATACCATATTCGGTAAAAGTATTGTATAAATCATCTAAAGTATCAGCATCTAACTCTAAACCTTTAAGAGCAACTGCTAATTCTTCATAAGTAATATGCCCCTTTTCTTGTCCAAGTTTCACTAATTCTTCTTTTCTGTCATCAAACGATTTAATTTCATTAATCATAAATTTATTCCTACTTTCAATTCTTTAATTTTATCAGCTATTTTAGCTTTTTCTAACACATCAGTTTCACTATTCAATTTTTCCATTAACCGTCTACATTCATAGTTAATATGATATTCCCTTATAACATTAACATAATCATCAATTTCTTCTAAATCATACTCATCCTTTAAATTAAGATTTTGAATTTCACCAATAGTTTTTATAATTTCTTCGTTATCAGCAACAAAAGAAAAAAAGTCAGCTAAATCAAAATATTTATATTCTTTATAAAAGAAATTAATTTCTTGTGCTAAAAAGCGATATCTAGCCGTTGGCATAAAACTAACTTTTTTGTTATAAATAGCAATGACTTCTTTACTTTTTAACATATAATAAAGTAAATGTTGTTCAGCCATAGTATATTTATCAATCGTTTTAGGTTTTATTACAAGCTCTTTTTTGGCAATTAACACTTTAGGCAGTGTTTTTTCCTTTTGTACTAATTGCTTCTTTAATACATCTATTTCAAGTCCTGATTCTTCGCTAAGTTTTTTTAAAGTTAATTCTTTTAGGATTTCATCTTCAACCAATTCTAATTCTTTTAAAATATCATTAATATAATCAGCCATTTCATCTGAATTACTTACATTACGATTGCTTTTAAAATATAAAAGTTTAAAATCCATAATATTCATTGCTTTTTCAAGTTTATTCTTAAAACGATTAACGCCATAAGTCCTGATATAATCATCAGGATCCATATTGTTTTCTAAACGCACGATTTTAGGAACAACACCAATGTTCATTAATTCATTACTACAAGCTAAAGTTGCTCTTGCCCCAGCGTCGTCACCATCAAAACAAATTATTACATCAGCTGTTAGTTTTTTAATAAGCATAGCTTGGTTTTTAGTAATTGCCGTTCCCATGGTTGCTACAACATTTTTTATATCTTTGGTATAACATCTAATTACATCCATAAAACCTTCGACAATGATAACTTGTTTTTTAATTCGACTCTCTTCTTTAGCGCGGTGATAATTATAAAGTAATTCACCTTTTTTAAAAATTGGCGTCTCTTTAGTATTAATATATTTAGCAGTATCTTCATTATTATAAATACGTCCACTATAACCAATTATTTTCCCAGTAATATCCGTTAGTGGGAACATAATCCTATTATAGTAAATATCATTATGTCCATAATTATTATTAACCACTAAACCACTTTTAATTAAATCTTCTACTAAAAATTTCTTTTTTAATAATAGTTTAGTTAGCATTTCATTATCTCTTAAGGATAAACCTATTCCAAATTCTTTAATAACATCTTCATTGAAACCCCGTTTAAACAAATATTCTTTAGCTACTAAGCCTTGTTCAGTGTTAATGTTATTTTGATAAAACAACTGAGCTACTTCATAAATTTCATATAATTCACGGTGTTTGTTAACTTTAGGTTTAGAATAACCGAAGTCAAATGCAACACCACCTATATCAGCTACTTTTTTTAAACTTTCATAAAAACTCAAGTGTTCATAATCCATAATAAAAGTAAAAACATTTCCTGTTGCCCCACAAGAAAAACAAGTATAAATTTGTTTTTCATAGGAAACACTAAGACTCGGATCGCGGTCATCATGAAATGGACAAACTCCGAAATGGTTTTTTCCACGTTTAGTTAGAGGAATATACGATGAAACAACATCAACAATATTAACGCTATTTCGAATATTATTAATTTCTTCGTTAGATAATTTACTCATGTACATTCCTCCCCTACTATTAATATACAACAAAAATTTCTTATTTCCTTTTATTTTTATTAATTTTATCTATTTTTATCGTTTTTTTGTCTTAATCGCCGTTTAAATTTTAATAAATGTTATTATATATGATATTTTATATCAAGTCAAAAGAAAAAACCTAAATTAATAGGTTTTCCCTAGGTATGTATAAACATACCCATCTATATTAAACGCTAACACGATTAGCGTAGCCATAAGAACATGTTTTTATTACAATTTGTTTTTTTAAAATGAATTTAATACTACCATGTAGACTAGTTAAATAATAATCAATATGATTGTCATTTAAAAGTTCAATTACTTCTTGATGTGGATGATTATATCTGTTATTTAATCCCGCAGAGATGACTGCATATTTAGGCTTTAATTTATCTATAAAATCTTTTGAAGAACTATTTCTTGAGCCATGATGCCCTAATTTTAATATATCCATCTTAGGTAAATTATATGTACTCATTAAATATTTTTCACTACTTATTCCTGCATCTCCTGTTAATAATATATTCACATTGTTTAATTTGGTATAAACAA
>DUPI01000030.1 GCA_012838395.1 Mollicutes bacterium | reverse complement strand
GGTGCCATCCCAGGTGCCATTCCCGGCATTGGTTGCATCATTCCTGGATTCCCTTGATATATCGGATATGGTGGCATTCCATAATTTCGTTCTCTTTTCAAGTTAAACACACTCCTTTATTGTTCATTATATTTATATGCTTTTTTTATTAAGATGTGCTTATAACCTTATTTTTTTTGTAAAAGGTGCTTATAAAATTATTGTAAATCAGAAATTAAATAGAAAAAACAACATCTATTTTATAAATGTGCATTAAAATGGTTGACAATCATATAATTAGAATGTATAATCAAATAGAAATTGAAAAAGGAAAGCAGAAGATTCCACTTCTCACCCGATTACTAATAGTTTTGGGTAATAGGCCATAAATATTATTTAATATTTTGCGCGATTTTAGTGGATAACTCTGTTATCTGCTTTTTTTATGGAGGTGCTATATATCGCGAGTAAGGAAAAAGATTTATTTATTAATGAGAAAATACGTGCTAGAGAAGTAATGGTGATTGGGCCAAATGGCGAAAAATTAGGGGTAAAACCAATTAACGATGCATTAACATTAGCTAGTTATGCTGGGTTTGATCTTGTCTTGATTAATCCTAAAGGTACACCACCGGTGTGTAAAATTATGGATTATAATAAGTTTAAATATGAAAATAAAAAACGAGCTAAGGAAAATTTAAAAAGACAACGAGAAACTAATCGCGAATTAAAAGAATATCGTTTATCTGTAACAATCGATAAACACGATTTTGATACTAGAGTTCGTAATGCCAAAAGATATTTAGAAAAAGGGCATAAGGTAAAATCATCAATCCGTTTCAAGGGGAGAGAAATGGCTCATCCTGAATTAGGAAGAGAAGTTTTAAATAGATTTGCTGAAGCCTTATCTGATGTTAGTGAAGTTGATCAACAACCAACACTTGAAGGACGTATTATATCGTTGATATTAACACCCAAAAAAAAATAATAGGAGGAAGATTATGCCAAAAATGAAAACACATAAGGGTCTATCAAAAGTAGTAAAAGTAAGACCAGGTGGAACAGTAAAGATAGGTAAAGCTGGTGGAAGACATAATACTGGAAAAAAGAATGCAGCTCATAATCGTAATGTTCGAAAAGGATCATTAATAAGTGAAGCTGATTACAAAAGAGTTAAGGATTTAATTAAGTAAAAGGAGGAAGATTATGCCAAGAGTTAAAAATGGTACGATTCATCGTGCTCGTCGCAAAAAAGTATTAAAATTAGCCAAAGGTTATTTTGGAAGCAAACATCGTTTATATCGTACAGCTAAGGAACAAGTAATGCATTCATTAAGTTATGCATATAGAGATAGAAGACAAAAGAAAAGAGATTTTAGAAAGTTATGGATTACTCGAATTAATGCTGCATGTCGTGAAAACAACATCAGTTATTCAAAATTTATTAATGGGTTAAACAAAGCTGGAATCACAATAAATCGTAAGATGTTATCCGAAATTGCAATCGACAATCCAGAACATTTCACAAATTTAGTTAAAGTAGCAAAGGATGCTCTTGAAGGTAAAGTTTTAGAAGCTAAAAAGGTTGAAGTAAAAAAGGCTGAAGAACCTAAAAAAACACAAGAAGCTAAAAAGGAAACAACAACTGATTTATCTGAGTTAACTGTTGTCAAATTACGTGAATTAGCTAAAGAAAAAGCGATTACTGGATATTCAACAATGAAAAAAGCTGAATTAATAGATGCATTAAAATAATCATAAATGATTATTTTTTTGTTTTAATAGAAACAATTTCGAAAAAACGGACATAATTACATAGTAAACTAAATAATATTTTGTTTGATTAATTTACTAATCAACATTGTACGTGTTATAATATATCCTAAGAGGTGCTGCATGTGATTAATTTGTATATTGATTTTGATGGGGTTATTTTAGATACAATAAATGTTACTAAAGAAATTATGAAAGAGGAAAATATCGATACTAAAGATGTTCTGTCAGTTAGAAATTTTTATTCAAATCTAGATTGGAAACATATATTATCGGTTACACCAGAAATTAACGATAGTTTAACTTGTATACAAAAAATATTAGATACGAAATTGTTTGATGTATCAATTTTAACTCATGTTAATTCATTAAATGAAGCTGTTGAAAAGGTTCACTTTATTCGAAAGTATTTTAAAGATATAACGGTTATTCCTGTACCAAAGGTAATTTCAAAAACAAAAATGGTTCAAACGGAAGGTTCAATTTTAGTAGATGACTATGCCGGTAATTTAAGAGAGTGGGAATCAGAACACGGAATTGCAGTTCGTTTTTCTACTAAATTAAACGGTAAAGGATATTTAGTTGTCGATCGCTTAGATCAAATAATTGATATGTTTTCTGATACAATACAATAAGTGGTAAAAATATTATGAGAGGGGGGATAATATGAATATCAATTATTCATTAGCTATTGTTCTTCGAGACTTTTTAAAAAAGCATAATATAGAAAAACAACATCAAGATTTTACTCTTTTTTCTGAAGATGAATTAAATCAAATAACAGAATTAGAATTAACCAATCTTGATAATTTGGAAGATCTTGATAAATTACCAAATTTAAAAAAACTTGCTATTAAAAGCGAAAATTATAATAATTTTGCCACATATATAGAATTGGAAAACAGCACTTTAATTAATCATATTACTGATTTTTCTAAAATAGAAAAACTTCCTAATTTAGAAGAGTTAGAAATAATCAATGATATTAATATTAAGAAACTAGATTTAGGAAACTTACCTAACTTAAAAAAAATATATTTAATAAACAATCCTAATTTATCAAATGTTAAAAACCTTGATAAATTAAAAAAATTAAAAAAAGTGATTATTTATGGAACTAATATAAAAAATTCTTTAAATATTCATGATTATCTTGTTAATACATACAAAACTAAAATTAATATTTTAGATATTAATATGTATGACAGTATTGTTAAAGGATCCTCTAAAAATTCCAAGGCACTAGCAGATTTATATAAATTGGGCTTCACTAAGATCCATTTTGCCGAAAAAACAGGTTTTGCTGATTTCGCACTTTTATCTATAGATAAAGTTGATAAATTATATCAAAAATGTCTTGATATTATTAAAGAAAAGCAACTTCGCGGTTTATCTAATTATGATAAAATAAAACATGTTTATCAGTATGTAACAAATAATATTACTTTTGATCAAGAGGGTATTATTGCAAGAAATAAACAATATTTGGAATTAAAGTATAATTATAAGGATATCCCACCTTTTATAAAAAATAATTTTTCAATGTTACATAGTAGCTACAATGCTGGTATTTTAAGAAAATCAAACTGTGAAGGATATGTCAACTTAATGAATTTTATGCTTGGTATTTTAAATATTCAAACTGCCAGTGTTTACGCCACAGATAAAAACAACCCCAATGTTGCTTCGTATAATCATGCTCTTACAAGTGTGGAATTTAACGGGGATTGGTATTATTGTGAACCAACTTGGGAAAAACCTGGTGAATTAAAATATTTTATGAAAACCTATGATGAAATAATTAAAACTCATGTTTTAAATCCGTTTGAATTATATAAGAATAAGGAAGTGAATCTCGATGTCGCCAACTATGAAAGAAATCGTAAATGCCGATAATATTATTGAAAAACATGTTAACTTAACAAACCAAGATAAGAAAACAATAGAAGAGGTTTTATCCACTATAAAAAGAAATGCTCTTTATAATAGTAAAATTCATGGTCTTTATCATTCTGAGAAAGTTTTTTTGTTCAGTTATCTAATTGCTAAACATGAAAGATTAGATGAAATCGATCATCAAATTATTACTGATGCTGCACTTTATCATGATATAGGAAGAATAAATGATTATGAAGATTCACTTCATGGTTATTGTTCTGCTAATAGAATAGATACTGTTGTAAAACACCCTATATATAAAGATATTGAAAATTTAAATATTTTAAAAGCTATTATGGATGGTCATTCAGTTAGTGATGAGCGTCGTGATCGTTTTATAGATGATTATGAAATAACTGATGTGGAGCGCTACTACAAATTATACGATATATTAAAAGATGCAGATGCTTTAGATAGAAAACGTTTTTTTGATTATTCTGATTCATATTTAGATGAACGTTTTTTAAGAATTGATGTTTCAAAAGGTTTAATAAAATTATCTGAAGAAATAAACAATATATATAAACAGAACATAAAAACAAATGTTAACAATATAAAAAGACCTGAAGTTGGAAGGTTTCAATGTTTTCACAGTATTGGTTTTGATTTTTTTAAACTAGCTAGTGTTCTTGAACACGGAATTTTATCTAAAAAAGAAATGCAAAAACTTGATATCGAAGGTGTGTCTAATTTTGAAGGTGGAAATTTAGACGACTATGTATCTGTGGTTGATGGTAGACTTATCAATAAAGGTGGTACTGCTTTTCCGACTTTCGTTATGAATGGAATTAGTTTTGTTTGCGAGGTTGATAAATTATATAGCAGTGATGAGAAAAACACTCAAAGTTATTGTATTGAACATGGCATTCCTTATAATAAAAGCTTGCACGATGATGAAAAATACGTTTATTCACGAATTGACTCTGATCAAATAAATCACATTTTTCTTTCTAATAAAGTTTGTAATAAAGATGTGAGGGAAGGACTCTATATATACAATTCATTATCGTTTTCTATTTTAAAGGATCGTATTAATCATTATATTAATAATATATCAGATGTTATAAATCCTGATTTAAGTGAAATGAATAAATTATTAAGTATGTACAAAAAAACACTTGAAGATTATTTTATTTTAGATCAAATTCAAAAAAATAAGGTTAATAAACAAGTAGTTGCCGAGTTAGAAGGTTATAGAATTAAAATTAATAATATTATTCAAGACTGGATATATCAAAAATATCAATATGAATTAGGTAAAAACAAAGATGAGATTATAACAATTGATGATATTGTTTCTCATGAATTACAAAAACTTGGATTTGAATATAATAAAAGTCAAACAGATAAAGGGTATTTATTTTCTTATGAAAAAATAAAAACCAAAAGCAGATAACTGGCACTCATTATTGACGAGTGCTAGTTTTTGTGTTAAAATATTAATAATATGGTTATAATATATAGAGGAGGGGTAGAATGAATAATGGAACACCATATCAAGAAAATTTAGAAAACGTATTAGAAAAGTATGGCCGTGATATTGTTAAAAGTGTGGTTGATGGTAAGGTTGATCCTGTTATTGGCCGTGATGAAGAAATCCGTAGTATCACTAGAATTTTATCTCGTAAAACGAAAAATAATCCTGTTTTAATAGGGGAGCCAGGAGTTGGAAAAACAGCAATTGTGGAAGGACTAGCTTCTAGAATCGTTAAGGGGGATGTTCCGGACACTTTAAAAAATAAAATTATTTGGGAATTAGATATAGGGGCATTAGTAGCTGGCGCTAAGTATCGTGGGGAATTTGAAGAACGACTAAAGGCTGTTTTGAAAAAAATTAAAGATTCTGATGGTGAAATCATAATGTTTATTGATGAAATTCACATGATTGTGGGAGCCGGAGCAGTTGAAGGTGCTATGGATGCTGGTAATATGTTAAAACCAATGCTAGCTCGTGGTGAGATTCATTGTATTGGTGCCACAACTTTAAATGAGTACCGCAAATATATTGAAAAGGATGGTGCTCTTGAACGAAGATTTCAAAAAGTTTTGATTAGTGAACCGGATGTTTTAGATACAATTACTATTTTAAGGGGATTAAAAGAACGTTTTGAAGTTTACCACGGTGTTAATATTTCAGATAAAGCATTAGTGACAGCAGCAACTTTATCTAATCGATATATAACAGATCGTTTTTTACCTGATAAAGCTATTGATTTGATTGATGAAGCTTGTGCAACTATTAAAGTACAAATGAATTCCGTGCCAGTTGAGTTAGATAATTTAACACGTGAAATTATGCAACTTGAAATTGAAAGAGAAGCTTTGAAAAAGGAAACTGATGAAATAAGTCGCAAAAGGGTGCTAGAATTAAAAGATAAAATTGCTATCTTAAAAAAGGACGAAACAGACCTAAGACTAGCTTGGGAACAAGAAAAATCAATTAATGAACAAATAAATAAAAAGAAAGAAGAAATAGAAAGTTCAAAGTTTAACTTGGAACAAGCAGAAAATCGTTATGATTTAGAAATGGCAGCAAGACTTAGGCATGGGGTAATACCTAAATTAGAAGCAGATCTTAAAAATTTGTATAAACAAGATGAATCCCATATTTTAAGTGATACAGTGGATGAAGAGAATATTGCTGAAATAATTTCAAAATGGACCAACATTCCAATCACAAAATTAGTTAGCGGAGAACGTGAAAGATTACTTAATCTAAATAATAGTATGAAAACACGGGTTATTGGTCAAGATCAAGCGATTAAATTAGTAACAGATGCAATAATAAGAGCTAGAACTGGAATAAAAGATCCTAATCGCCCAATTGGTTCATTTATTTTCCTAGGACCTACTGGCGTTGGAAAAACAGAAGTTGCCAAAACTTTGGCCCATGAACTTTTCGATGATGAAAAACATATGGTTCGAATTGATATGAGCGAATATATGGAAAGTTTTTCAGTCTCAAGATTAATTGGCTCACCCCCTGGATATGTTGGTTATGATGAAGGTGGACAATTAACAGAAGCAATTAGAAGAAATCCTTATAGTATTGTTTTATTTGATGAAATTGAAAAGGCTCATCGTGACGTATTTAATATATTATTACAAATATTAGATGATGGTCATATTACTGATTCTCAAGGAAGAACAGTTGATTTTAAAAACACCATTATTATTATGACTTCTAATTTAGGTAGTGAACACATTTTAGAAGATGTTGAGAATTCTGAAGAATTAATTAATAAAGAATTAAATAAAACTTTCAGACCAGAATTTATAAATAGAATAGATGAGATTATTATTTTTAAATCATTAACTAAAGAAAATATTTATTTTATCTTAGATAAAATAATACATAATATTGAAGGCCGATTAAAAGATTTAAATATTACAATTAATTTAACAAAAGGAGCCAAAGATTTTATTGTAAATAATTCATTTGATAAAATTTATGGTGCTCGTCCAATTAAACGTTTTGTTAGTCGTCATGTAGAAACTTTAATTTCTAATAATATTTTAAAAGAAAACATTCAACCTAACACTGCAATTACTATTGATATAGAAAATAATAACTTAATTATTATGGAAAATAATTAGTTACTTAATCAAACAAAAACTGATAATAAAAAAATTATCAGTTTTTATTTTTAAGCGCCAAACGAATTGACCCAAATAAATTAAAATGGTAAAATTAAGCTGAGGTTAACGCTGCTGGAGGTAATATAATGAAAAGACAAGGTTTCACATTAATAGAATTATTAGCTGTTATAGTAATATTAGCAATAGTAGCTATCATAGCAGTACCATTTGTTATTAATGTTATAGAAGATGCAAGGAAAGGATCATTTAAAAATTCAGTATATGGAATAATAAAAGC